>CAMPKM010000044.1 GCA_946887155.1 uncultured Gemmatimonadota bacterium | reverse complement strand
AGACATACGTGAGCGCGTGAGCGCGTGAGGACGTGAGGACGTGAGGACGTGAGGACGTGGGGTCGTGGGGTCGTCAATCGCTCAATCGTCAATCGTCAATCGTCAATCGTCAACTCCGTACCTACCCTTTCCCCCGGTTGACCCGCACCGCCGCCACCCGCCGTCCATCCATCGCAATCACTTCCAGGTCACCACCCGGGAACGGAGCGCGATCGCCGACCCGGGGGATCCGGCCCAGCCGCGCAAAGACAAAGCCGCCTAACGTCGTCCAGTCGCCCTCGGGAATGCTCACCCGATGATCCGTGCGCACGTCGATCAGCGACAGGTTGCCGGCCAGCTCCAGCACCCCGTTCACCTCGACCGACTCCCGCGACACCAGGTCGTATTCATCCGCGATGTCCCCGATCACTTCCTCGATCAGGTCCTCCATCGTCACGATGCCCGCCGTCCCTCCGTACTCGTCGAGCACCACCGCCATGTGCGCGCGCGTCTTCCGCAGGTCGTCCAGCACCCGGACCGCCAGCCGGGTCGCCGGTACGTAGAGCGGGTCGCGCATCGCCTGCCGCAGGGAAAACGTCGACGTGCCGTCATGCATCCAGAGATCCTTGGCCAGGAACACTCCCACGACGTCGTCCAGCGATTCCTGGTAGACCGGGTATCGCGAGTAACGCTCCCGGCTGAGGGTCTCGCGCACGTCCTTTTCCGTCGCGTCGATCGGCAGCGCCACCATCTCCGTCCTCGGCCGCATGACGTCATGGACCTTCTTCTCGTGAAAGTCGAACACGCCCGCCAGCATCGCCGAGTCGCTCTCGTCGAGTGTCCCGTGGGCGCGCGCCTGCATGACGAGCATGCGCAGCTCCTCGGGAGAGTGCACGTGCCGGCTTTCGCTCATCGGCTTGATCCCGAACAGCCGCAGCGACGCGTTGGCGGTTCCGTTCAGCACCGCAATGAACGGCGTCATCAGCCGGGCGAACAGCATCAGCGGCAGCGCCACCCAGCCACTGAGCCGCTCGGGCATGACCAGCGCCACCGTCTTCGGCGCCAGCTCGCCGTACACGACATGCAGGAACGTGATGACCGCAAACCCCACGGCAATCCCGGCGGCCGTGTGCGTCGCGCCGGCCGCCGCTTCGACGCCGAACACGCCTAACAACGCATCGATCATCTTCGCGACCACCGGCTCGCCGACCCACCCTAACGCCAGCGACGCCATGGTGATGCCAAGTTGTGTGGCCGAGATGTACCGGTCGAGGTGATCCAGCGCACGCATCGCCAACTTCGCCAGCCGGTCCCCGTCGTCGTGCATCTGCTGCAGCTTCGATCGCCGGGCGCCCACCAGCGCGAACTCCGCGGCCACGAAAAAGCCGTTCATCAGCACCAGCGCCAGGACCGCCGCCAGGCGGCCCAGAACTCCTTGCCACGTCAGCTGATCCGTCACCTCCACGGGGTAACCCCCGGTGACGCGAATCGTCCATGTTCTGGCAGAATGCGACACCTATCCCGCCCCACCGAACCTTGCACGTTGCAAGAGGGACTCTCGTCCGACCCGTGAACCCCCCGCTTTTGAAGGCGCCAATTCATCACCCGAAGGTACTCGATCCGCGCCTCCTGCTGCGGTGGGAATACATCGGCCGGATCGGCATATCCGTCGCGATCTTTTTTGCCGTCGGCTTCGTCTTCCACGACTCGACGCCTGACGACCGCATCATTGCGACGATCATGCTGCTCGGCGCCGGCGTGTTTACCACGATCTCCGCGGCGTGGAGCGAATTCCAGCCAAAGGCGCTGACCGACGAGTTCCTCGGCGGCCAGATCCTGTTCGACCTCGTCCTGGTGACGGGGCTGGTCCACGTCACCGGCGGCGCAGCGTCCCAGTTCGCCGCGCTCTATATCCTCGTCATCGCGGTCGCGGCGCTCGTCCTCACGGCGTCGGCCGGACTGTTCGTGGCCGCGCTCGGGTGCGCCTTCTACTTCGCCGACGTCATCCTGGCGCATCGTGCGTCGCTCGATCTCGGGCACTGGCTGCAACTGGGCGTCTTTGCTGGCGTGGCGTTGAGCTCGGGGTACATCGCCTCACGATTACGCGAGGCGCGCGCCGGCCGAGAGGAACTGGCGGCCGAACTGGTCAAGGTGAGACTGCAGGCTGAAGACATCCTGCGCAACATCCGCAGCGGCATCGTAACCGTTGACGCCGGTGGACAGCTCGTTTATGCCAACCCCGCCGCCAGTGCCTTGCTCGGCATGGAGCTTGGCAGCAAAACTGGCCGGCCCGTTCGCGAGCTGTTCGGTTCGATTTCCCCGGAATTGGTGAATGCGCTCGAGCAGTCCGCCGCAACCGGCGTCCGGACCATTCGCGCGGAAGGGAAGGTCATCACCGCCAAGCGCGGGTTCCCCATCGGGTTGAACACGACCACGACCGCGGGCGTCGACCAGAACGTCACGGGCACGGGGCTTAGCCGGACGGCGACCGCCATTTTCCAGGACCTGACCGACCAGAAGCGGCTGGACGCCTTGCGACGAAGGACGCAGCGCCTCGAGGCGGTCACCGAGTTGAGTGCCTCGCTCGCGCACGAAATCAAGAATCCGCTGGCATCGATCCGTAGCGCAGTCGAGCAACTCGGTCGTTCGTCGCGCGCGACGCCTGACGAGAAGACGCTCGCCTCGCTCATCGTGCGCGAATCCGACCGCCTGTCACGTCTGCTGACCGAGTTCCTCGATTTCTCACGCGTCAGGGTATCGCGCGTCAGGCAGGTGGACATCGCCCAGCTCGTGCATGGCGCGGCTGTCCTGGCGGGCGCCCATCCGTCGCGCGCTGACGGCGTGAGGGTTGCGGTCACCGGTGACGCCGGCAGCGTCGGTTGCGTGGCGGGCGACGATGATGTGTTGCACCGCGCCGTATTCAACCTCGTGCTCAACGCCGTGCAGTCATCGCCGCGGGGCGGCGAGGTGCGCGTCGACGTGACCGCGCTGGATAGCGATGACGCTCCGCCCGGCGTGCGATTGCCCGGCGGTGGGGTGTCGATCCTCGTGGCCGACGACGGTCCCGGGATTCCACCCGAGGCACGGGAAAAGATGTTCGACCCGTTTTTCACCACGCGGCCCGGAGGAAGCGGGCTCGGGCTGGCGGTCGTGCATCGCGCCGTCGAGTCCCACGCCGGCTGCGTGTTCGTGGACAGTGAAGTGGGCAGTGGAACCCGGGTGACGGTGCTGTTGCCCAGGGAGCATGACCAGCCTGTGGAGGCGTTGTGATCGACCGGAAGAGTGCCATGGCGAACGTGCTGGTGATCGACGACGAGTCGAGCATCCTCGAGTCGCTGCGGATCCTGCTGCGCAACGAGGGATTCACGCCGCACGTGGCGCACGGCGGCCGCCAGGGGCTCGAGCAGATCGAGTCGCTGTCGCCGGACATCGTCCTGACCGACGTGCGCATGCCTAACGTCGACGGCATCGAGGTCCTGTCGGCGGTTCGCCGGCAGGATCCGGGCATCCCCGTGATCCTGATGACGGCCCAGGCCACGCTGCAGTCGGCCGTTCAGGCGGTGAACGAGGGCGCGTTCTACTACATCCAGAAACCGTTCCGCAACGACGACCTCATCGCGATCCTGCGGCGCGCGGCCGAACACCGGCGGTTGAAGGTCGAGAACCAATCGCTCAAGCAGGAGATCCGCCGTCGCGACACGTCGACCGCCGGCCGTCCGGTCGGCAAGAGCCGCTCCTGGCTGGAAGTGCTTCGCCTGGCGGAGACCGTGGCGCCAACCGAGTCCACGGTCCTGATCCAGGGCGAGTCCGGCACCGGCAAGGAAGTCATCGCGCGGTACATCCACCAGCTCTCGGCTCGCACGGAAGGGTCGTTCCAGTCGATCAACTGCGGTGCGCTGCCCGAGAGCCTCCTCGAGAGCGAGTTGTTCGGCCACGTGAAGGGATCGTTCACGGGAGCGGTGAAGGACAAGCAGGGTCTCTTTGCCTCAGCGGCCGGCGGTACGTTTTTCCTCGACGAAATCGGGGAGACGACACCGGCGACGCAGGTCAAGCTGCTCCGCGTGCTGCAGCATCGGGAAGTCATCCCGGTGGGCGCGACGGAATCCATGCCGATCGACACACGCCTGATCGCGGCGACCAATCGCGATCTCGAAGAGATGATGCGCCGGGCGACGTTCAGGCAGGATCTCTACTATCGGCTGAACGTGATCTCGCTGCACCTGCCTCCACTTCGCGAACGCACGGACGATATCCCGCTGCTCGTCGAGTCCTTCCTCCAGCGACTGTCGGCGTCTCGCGGCGGGGAGGAAAAGGAACTGTCCGACGCCGCGGCGGAGGCCTATGCCTCGTACCCCTGGCCGCGTTACGTGCGCGAGCTGGAGCACGCGCTCGAGCGGGCGTGGATCATGACGCCGGGTCCGCGGATCGACCTGGACGCGCTGCCGGAACGGGTGCTGGCGCCGGCGACCTCGCGCCTGGTCGACGATCGCGCGGCGCCGAACCCCACGCTCGAGGCGATCGAGCGCGCCTACATCCTCTGGGTGCTCAACGCCGAGAACGGAAACAAGACCCGGGCCGCCGAGTCGTTAGGCATCGACCCGTCCACGCTGCACCGGAAGCTGTCGCGCTTCGGGACCGAGGGCTGAGCGGTCGATGACGGGAGGTGTCATGAGGCCTGGGGACGAACAGCGGGAGCGCTGGATGCCCCTGATCCTGGCGGTCCTGGCGTCGCTCTTCGTCGTGCTGTCGATCGAGCCGTTTCCGGTCGGCGTCTTCCAGGACGATGGCATCTACTACGTCCTCGGCAAGTCGCTGGCGACCGGCCAGGGCTACCGCTACCTGCACCTGCCCGACGCGCCTAACGCCACGCACTATCCGCCGCTGTATCCGCTGCTTTTGGCCGGATTCTGGAAGCTGGCTCCCACGTTCCCCGCCAATGTGACGGTGTTCAAGTTCGTGAATGCCGCGTTGACGGCGTTGGTTGCGATCGGCGCCTGGCGTTTCGCGCGGCGCAACCTGGGAATGGGACAGTGGACGGCGGTATTCGCCGTGGGCGCGTTCGTCGTGTCCACGCCGATCGTGCTCCTCAGCGTGATGGTGCTGTCGGAACCGCTGTTCCTGGCGGCGCTGTTTCCCGTCCTGATGGCATCCGAGCGTGCCGCCCGCACCGGCTCGGGCCGCGACGCCATCGTCGCCGGCCTGGCCGGTGGCCTGTTGTCGTTGGTCCGCACGCTTGGTGCGGTGACGATCATCGCGACGGTGCTGGTTCTGGCACGACGCCGGAACTGGCGTCAGGCATTGCTGGCTGGTGCTGCCGGATTCGTCGTCATGTTGCCCTGGCAGCTCTGGGTCTCCACGCACGGCGCCGGTGTCCCGCACGTCCTGCTCGGCAAGTACGGATCGTACTTCGCCTGGCTGGTTGACGGGCTGCGCGAGGGTGGTGCCGCGTGGATGGTGAAAATCGCCTGGTTCAATCTCCTGCAGGTCGTCACGCAGGGCTGGGCGACTGTAGCGGTCGACAAACTGCCGGCCGTCGTGCGCTATGGTGCCACGTTCGTGCTGACGCCCTTGTTCATGTTTGGCTGGTGGCGCTTGCTGCAACGGGCCCCGGTGACCGCGTTGGCGGTTGCGGGTTACCTGGCGTTCGTCGTCGTGTGGCCGTTCGTGCCGGCGCGCTTCATCTTCGGTATCTGGCCGCTGGTCGGGATCATGTTCGGACTCTCCATCGAGTCCATCATCTCCTGGCGTCCACGCACGACGGCGCGGGCCACCCTGCGCTGGGCCACGGTTGGTGCCGTGGTCTGCCTCGCGACAGGTTACGCCACCTACCAGTACCTCGGCACGAGCCGGCGCTGGTGGTCCCAGATCCAGATGCTGAACGCCGGCCGGTCGAAGTACCTCGCCGAGTGGGTCGTGGCGAACACGCCCGAGGACGCCGTCATCGCCACCGATGACGAGGTCCTCATCCATCTCTACACCGGGCGCCGCACGGTGCCTAACGGCACCTTCACGCCGCAGGAGCACATGGTGCCCCAGACGCCTGCCGTCGCCGCCGAGGCGCTTCGCGCCATCCTGCGCGCATACGACGTCGACTACGTGATGTCCGTATCCGACCACGGGGCGTTGGCCACGTCGGGACTTGCCGGCGCCATGCCTCCGGAACTGGAAAAGGTCGCCGACGTGCGGATTGGCTCGGTTTTCAGGCCCGTTCGTGCGGCGGGGGGGACCCAGTGATGGACGCACCGGCGACCAACCGCCGGGAGTGGATGATCCCGCTCCTGCTGGCCGTGCTGTCGACTCTGGCGGTCGTGGTGTCGATCGAGCCATTCCCCGTCGGCGTCTTCCAGGACGACGGCATCTACACTGTGCTGGGCAAGTCACTCGCCACCGGCCAGGGGTACCGGTACCTCAACATGCCGGGCGCGCCTGACGCGACACACTTCCCGCCGCTGTATCCGCTGGTGCTGGCGGCCCTGTGGAAGGTGTATCCCGTCTTTCCGGCGAACATCACCCTCTTCAAGTTCGCCAACGCGGTCTTCATCGGGCTCGGCGCGCTCTTCGCCTGGCGGTTTGCGCGTAGGTCGGTCGGCATGGGCACGTGGGAAGCGGCGATCACCGTCGGTGCGTTCACCACCTGCGCGCCGATCGTGCTGATCAGCGTGGCGGTGATGTCCGAGCCGCTGTTCATCGCGGCGTTGTTTCCCGTCCTGATGCTCTGCCACCGCGCCACCGAAAACGAAAGCGACCGGACGGCTTTCCTGGCCGGCGCCGCCGGTGGAATCCTGTCGCTCGTGCGAACGTTAGGCTTCGTCGTCCTGCCGGCCACCGTGCTGGTGCTGGCCTGGCGTCGGCGGTGGAAGGCTTGCGTGATGGCGGCCGCCGGCGGCCTTGCCACGATGCTGCCCTGGCAGCTCTGGATCGGAGCACACGATGCCGGCCTGCCCGACGTTCTGGTCGGGAAGTACGGCTCGTATGGCGGCTGGCTGTTCGACGGCATGCGCGAAGGCGGCCTCCCATGGGTCATGGAGCTGGTCTGGTTCAACACGCGCCACATCATCGGTGGCGGGTGGGACTTGCTCGCGGTCAACACGCTCCCCGCACCTGTTCGCTTCGGGGCGACGGCAGCGGTGACCGTCCTGTTCTTCACCGGATGGTACGTGCTGCTGAAGCGCGCTCCGGTCGCCGCGCTCACCATTGGTGGCTACCTGGCCCTCGTACTCATGTGGCCATTCGGGCCGCAACGCTTCACGTTCGGTATCTGGCCACTGCTCGGGCTCAACTTCGGACTCGGCGCTGGAGCGTTGCTTCGGTGGCGCCCCTCGGCGGGCATGACGGCCGTGCTCCGGACGGCGGCGATTTCCGTTTGCGCCCTCCTCGCGGTGGGCTATGCGGCCAGCAACTACCGGAGCGCTACACGTCGCTGGTGGAGCAGTGTGCAGGAGTACTACGCCGGCCGCTCGAAACCGATGGCGGCGTGGGTGATGGCGAATACACCCGAGGACGCGATCATTTCGACCGAAGATGACGTGATGATCAACCTCTATACGGGCCGCCGGGCGGTACCGATCGGCACGTTCACGCCCGCGGATCACATGACGCCGCAGTCGGACGAATTCGCGAGCAATGCGCTGGGCGAAATCCTCAATTCCTACGACGTCGACTACGTGCTTGCCACGACGCCGTTCGGCTTGCGCGCCGCCCACGGGCTGGCCACGGGCGACGATCCCAGGTTGCGACTGGCCGGTTCGCTCGAACTGGGTGTGGTCTTTGAAAGAATCGACCGGAGCGGAACGCGATGATGCAATCCGCGCGGAGCGAGAAGCTGGTACCCGTCGTGGTGGTGATCGTGGTGCTGCTCACGGCCATTCTCAGCGTCACGCCATGGCCCGTGGGTGCCTACGAGGATGACGCGATCTACACGCTCCTGGCGAAGGCGCTTGCGAGCGGGGAAGGCTACCGCATGATCAACCTTCCGGGCACGCCGGCCGCGACCCACTACCCGCCCGGCTATCCGTTCCTGCTGTCGTTGCTCTGGCGCGTGTGGCCGGAATTTCCCGACAACGTGGTCGTGTTCAAGTTCGCGAACGCCGTGCTTCTGGCCGCCGGGGCGGCCGGCATCTACCTGTTCGCGCGCCGCCGGCTCGAGTACACGGCGACGGGTGCGGGAGTGCTCGCGATCGCTGCCACCGCCGCAATGCCAATGCTGCAGCTCACGGGCCTGGTGCTTTCCGAGCCGCTGTTTCTCGCGATCGCGTTCGTCGTCTTCCTCGCCATCGAGCGCACGGCCGCGACCGGATCGCTTCGTGACGCAGCCGCGACCGGCGTGCTGTTAGGCATTCTCTGCCTGGTGCGAACGATCGGCGTGGTTGCGGTCGGAGCCGCACTGCTGCTGCTTCTCGCCCGCCGCCACTTCCGCGCCGCCATCGTCGCAGGGCTGGTGGCCTTTGTACTCGTCCTCCCCTGGCAGCTCTGGGTCAGCGCCCACCAGGCGGAGTTGCAGCCGGTGCTCCAGGGGAAATACGGACCGTACCTGTCCTGGGTATTCGACGGGTACCGCACCGGTGGAGTCGAGTTCGCGCGGGGCGTGTTTATCCAGAACCTCGCCGGGATGGCCAACACGCTGAGTTACCTGGTGATGCCGGCGAATGCATTCTGGCCACGGCTGGTGTCGCTCGTCCTGCTCGGTCTGGTCCTGATAGCGGGCCTCCGCTTGCTCTCGAGGCGGGCGCCGACGCTGGTCCTGTTCTGCGTGCTCTATCTCCTGTTGCTTGTGGCGTGGCCGTTTCATCCGTACCGGTTTCTGCTCGCGCTCTGGCCCGTGCTCCTGATCCTGGCGGTGGGCACCGGCGTGGCGCTCTGGCGGTGGCAGCCGGAAGGCACGAGCCGCCGGGCCTTCCGGTTCGTGGCGTTAGGCGGCGTCGCCTGTCTCGCGATCGGCCACGCGGCCTACAATTGGCACGAGTACCAGGCGGAAGCCTGGGTCGACCTCCAGCGCCGGGCCGGCATCAGTGCCCGCCCGCTGGTCGAGTGGGTCGATCGCAATACGGAACCAGGCGACATTCTCGCCACGGAACACGACGTTGTCGTGTACCTGTACACCGGGCGCCAGGGCGTCCCGGTTTCGACCTTTCTTCCCAGCCAGTTTCTCGCGCCGTTCACTCCCGTTGAGAATGCGCACTGGGTGGGTACGATCGTCCAGACGTTCGAGCCGCGCTATCTCATCACGGGCTTCCCCGCGCACGTCGCCGCGGCGGATACCCTGGCCACGACGCCGCAGCCGCCCCTCCGCCGGGCAGGGTCGATCCCCAACCACGTGATCTTCGCCCGTATTTCCGAATGACCGCGCCGGAAACTGCTCCGCACATCGACGTCGTTGGAGGACGTCCGGAAGATGCCGCGCTCACGGTGAGCTCGACGAAAGAGCGCGTCGTTCCCTTCGCGGTGGCCGCGCTGGTCTGCCTGGTCGCGGTCATGACGATCACGCCATGGCCCGTCGGTGCGTTCGAGGACGACGGCATCTACACCGTACTGGCGCGCTCGCTTGCCATGGGTGACGGATATCGCCTTACGAACCTTCCCGGCAGTCCCTTCGGCACCCACTACCCGCCGGGTTATCCGTTCCTGCTTTCGCTGATCTGGCGACTGAACCCGGATTTTCCCGGGAATGTCGTCCTGTTCAAGTTTGCCAATGCCGTGCTGCTGTCGCTGGCCGCGGTCGGGACCTGGTATTTCGCGCGCCGGCGACTTGGCATGTCGTCGCTGAACGCGGGCATCGTCGGCATCCTGTCCACGATTTCCATCGTGGTGTTGTTCGTGGCGGGCATGGTGCTCTCCGAGCCCATGTTCCTGGCCCTGCTCATGCCGTCACTGCTGCTCGCGGAAAACAGCGCGGAGTCCGGCGATTGGAAGTCGGCGGCGTTGGCCGGCGCAGTGATCGGTGTGCTGGCGCTGGTACGAACCCTTGGCGCCATCGCGATTCCCGCCGCGGCGATCGTGCTGCTCTATCGCCGTCACGTGCGCGCGGCCATTGCGCTGTGTACGGTCTCTGCGCTGTTCGTGGTGCCCTGGCAAATGTGGATCGGGATCCATGAACTGGCCGTCCCGCCGGTGCTCATGGGGAAGTATGGCTCGTACGGTGAGTGGATGCGCACGGGGTACGCGGGCGGTGGCTGGTCATTTCTCCTGGAGGTGATCCAGGCAAATGTGCGTGGACTGGTTGGCATGGTTGGCTACATGGCTATGCCGGTCCGTCTCGAATGGCCACGCTGGATCGCATTCATCTCGGTCACGGGGGCCGTGGCATATGGCGCCCTGAACCTTCTACCGCGCCAACCAGTGACTGCCATCTTTTTTTCAGGTTATACGGCCACGGTGCTGCTCTGGCCATTCGACGCTAACCGGTTTCTGTGGGCGGTCTGGCCGTTGGTGATCATCACCACGTGGTATGCGGCATCTTTGGTGCTCCGATGGAAGCGTCCCGGTCCGGCGCCGCGCGCCTTCAGGGCGGTACTCCTGTTGCTGCTCGTTGCCCCAATGGTTGGGTTTTTCACCTACAACGTGCGCGCCTATCGGGGGCAATGGTGGGCATCGATTCAGGCGCAAATGGGCGAGCGAGCGCGGCCGATCGTCGAGTGGGTGGCCCGGAACACAGCGCCTTCGGATGTGGTCGCCACGGAACATGACCTGATCGTTCACCTGTACACTGGACGGCGCGCGACACCTGTGTCGACGTTCCTGCCGGCCCACCGCATACGCCCGGTTACCCGTGTCGAGGATCTTGAAGCATTACGGAATATTCTGGAGCTCTATTCTCCCAGATACGTAATCGTGGGCTACGAACAGAGCGTCGCGTCGGCAGAGGCGCTGGCAGCGGAGTCGCCGCCGGTGCTGAAACATCTGGGTAACGTCGCCGGCGCCCGGGTTTACGAGCGCCTGACGAGAGCTCCGTAGCGACAGCATCTTGCCGCCGTATTATGCTGGTGCAACACAGCGAATGAAATTGCAGCTGCCTTCGAGCCATGTGTTCTTCAGACCGAGCGACATCATGACAACGAGTGCTCCAACCCAGCGCCCATTGACGCCCCTCTCGAACGACCAGGTCGCGGCCGCCGTCCCCCGGCTGCGCGGCCGTTCCCCGATTCCGGCGGATCAGATCGTGCTGTCGGTCCTGATCCCGGTTTATAACGAGGAGAATACGATCCGGGTGATCGTCGAGCAGGTCCGTTCCGTGCCGATCCAGACGGAGATCATCTGCGTCAACGATTGCTCGACGGATGGGTCCAGGGAGATCCTCGACCGCCTGCACGCCGCGAAGCTGATCGACGTCGTCGTCCACAAGGAACAGAACGAAGGCAAGGGCGCGGCGATCCGGACGGCACTGCAGCGTAGCACCGGCAACGTGGTCATCGTGCAGGACGCCGACCTCGAATACGACCCCGCCGACTGGCCGCAGATGCTCGACCCGATCATCGAGGGGAAAGCCGACGCAGTGTTCGGCTCGCGCTTTCTCGGGGGTTCGCACCGCGTGCTGTACTACTGGCACAGCGTCGGCAACTCGCTGCTGACGATGGTGAGCAACTGGTTCACGAACCTCAACCTCACCGACATGGAAACGTGCTACAAGGCGATTCGCGGCGACCTGGCGCGTTCGCTGGTGCTGACGACGAATCGGTTCGGGTTCGAGCCCGAGGTGACGGCGCGGCTGGCACAGGTGGATGCCCGTATCTGGGAAGTACCAATTAGTTACTCGGGGCGCACGTACGCCGAGGGAAAGAAGATCGGCTGGAAGGACGGCATCGCGGCGTTCTGGCATATCGTGCGCTTCAACATCTCGAAGCCCGTGACGCAACGCACACCATGAATGCGGCGTCACGCAGCAGTGTTACCCGTTAGGCCCAGCCTCCGTCTTGCGTGTGTTCATCGGGTCGTTTGCGTTCCGCAATCCGGAATGAGCGGCACGGGGACAGAGAGGAAAGTGGCGGAAGTCCCGCCACCGCAGACTGCAAGACGGGTGGCATTTCACGGCAGGTGAGTCGATACCCGGGAAGTCGCACGAACGTGGCAACACGTTGCGACTCGGCAGCTTGCGAAGCAGGCCCTCCTCTGGTCCGCGTGTTGCCTTGGTTCGATGCGGCGCCGGCTTCATCGGTGACTTCCACCTCACAACGGGACCTACGGAGAGACCACAGCATGAGCAACAAGATTCGCAAGGGCTTTACCCTCATCGAACTCCTGATCGTCGTCGTGATCATCGGCATCCTGGCGGCCATCGCCATCCCGAAGTTCGCGAACACGAAGGAAAAGGCGTACCTGGCTTCGATGAAGTCCGACCTGCGCAACATGGCCACGACCCAGGAAGCGTACTTCGCCGACTTCCAGGTGTACGTCTCGGGTACCGCGACGAACGTCGGTGGTGGGACGTCCGCGGTGAACGGCTTCGTTCCGTCGGCCGGTGTCTCGGTTGCGACGACCGGTTCGAGCGGCACGGGTTGGAGCGCTTCGTCAACGCACACCGGTACGGCCAAGACCTGCGCGATCTTCATCGGTGTCGGCGCTCTTACGCCGGCCACGGTCGAAGGCGAACCGAAGTGCCAGTAACCTCGTAGCGACCTCCCACTGCTTCGAGGTGGAACGGGCGGCGACCGAAAGGTCGTCGCCCTTTCCGCTTTACTGCGATTGGCGCGGTAGGTCGGCTCCAAGGGCTGATCGCGGATGGCGCGGGAAGATCTGATAACTGCGGGTACTGCTTTGGCGAGAAGACCGGGACACGTGAGGTCCGGAGCGGAATCATGCTTCGGCTCATGTGTCCCGGTCTTCTCGCCAGGCCGGATCAGCTGTTGTCAGATCGTTC
>CAMPKM010000043.1 GCA_946887155.1 uncultured Gemmatimonadota bacterium | reverse complement strand
ACCTGGATCCGAACCACATACCCGCTCTTCGCGGTGTCGCTCGGCCAGGTGATCATCTCGCAGCAGGCTGACGTCATCGTGGTGGGAACCATGCTCACCACGGCTCAAGCCGGAGTGTACGCGGCCGCGTCGCAGCTTACGCTGCCAGTGGCACTCGCCTCGTCGGCGGTAACGTACGTCGCCATGTCGATGATCGCCGAACTCTACACCCGCGATCCGGGACGACTCCAGTCGCTGGTGCGCGCAGTGACGTGGCTGTCGGCTGGCGTCTCGATCCCCATCGCGATCGGCCTGATCGTCCTTGGCCCATTCCTGCTTTCGCTGTACGGCATGACGGAAGGACACGAGGTGCTGATTATCCTCACCCTGGCCCAACTGGTCGTCGGGATTTCGGGGGCGGTTGCGGGCTACCTCATGACGATGACGGCGCACGAGAAAGAGGCAGCGTGGATCATCGGCATGACGGCCATCGTGAACCTCGGGCTGGCCTTGCTGCTTACGCCAAGGTATGGCGCGGTCGGAACCGCATCGGCGACACTGGTCGCAGCGACGGGCCGTGTCGTGGCGCTCAGGATCTACATCCGCCGGACGATGGGTATTCGGGTACCCGCTTTCTGAGTTCCTGCCTCAGTCGCTGAAGGGTCCGGGTTTGTAACGGCCCGCGTGCGGGAGCCGCGGTAGCAGGCTGCCGAATCCGGAGAGCCACGACTCGAACTCCACGCGCGTGCGCAACGACGTGTCCACGAATCGCGGCAGCAGGAGCGGATCCGAACGATCGGTCGCGAGCCCGACCTTGCAGGTCACCCCGCTCTGTATTTCCTGCTCGCGCAACCAGGGCAGGAAGCGCGCGTCGGTCACTCCGCTCGGATAACAGAACGCGTCGAAATGGCTCCCCGGGCGCCACAGCGCAAGGGCACGACGGTTGTCCTCAATCTCGCGAACGAAGGATTCCTTCCGTAGCGGCACGCGATGGCGGTGTGTATGGAGCTGCACGTCGATGAGTTCCGGCGGCAGGGAACGGATCTCGTCAGGCGACATCACGCGTAACAGGCGGTCCCTGAGGAACTCGTCGTAATCCACGCCGACACGGTCCGCGAGCCGTCGCAAGGTTGCCGACTCCTCGTCGATGCCGCCGTCCATACTCGTCAAGCGGTCCTCGATGGCTTGCAGCACTGCGTCCCGGTCGTCGAGGGTCGTGAGCTTCAGCGTTCCGCCATCGGCGGTCAGGTCCTTCCCGCTGATCACCCGGTCGCGCCCACGCCAGAGGAAATACCGGCAAGCCACGCGAAAAACCGGCACCTGTTTTTCCGCATAGTACGTGGTCACGTACACGGTGGCTGGATAGCCGAACTCGCGCAGGAGCGGAACGCCGAGGTCGAGGAAATCGCACATGCCGTCATCGAACGTGAGGGCGATGGCGCGCGGTGGCAGGGACCCTTCGCGCAGGCGCTGAACGCCTTCGCTCAGCGGCAGGACCTGGTAGCCCTGGTCGCGTATGATTTCGAACCGTGCCCGCAACGCTTCGACGGGCAGGTAGAGCTCGGGACTCCATTCGTGTTCGTCACGCAGCGACAGGCCGTGATAGGCGAGAATCAGCAGTCGCCGGCCTCGCCAGTGGCTGTCCCGGACCGCCCGCACCACGCCAGCACGCCTGGCCTGGCCGAGTGCCCACAACTTGGCGCTGCGAAGTGTGGAGGTACCTGCGGGCGCCGACAATTCGCCCGGCCAGGACCACCTGGTCTCGGTGTTGGTTCGGTTTTCTGATTCGAGTGCGGTCATCCAGGCGTGGCGGCAATGACTGCTGACGGATTCGCGGCATACCAGGACCACAGTCGCGCCATACCGTCGCGGATGGAGACGTGCGGCTGGTAGTTCAGCACATCGCGTGCCCGGTCGAGTCCCGCCTGGGAATCCCGCACATCGCCGGCCCTTTCCCTGAGGTGACGGACCTCAACGCGCCGTTCGGTGATGTCCTCCGCCAGCGCGACGAGGTCGAGTAACGAGATGCGATTTCCCGTTCCAACATTCACCACATGACCGCTCACCTTGTCCCCCGGACCGGTGGCAGCGAGTACATTCGCGTCGACGACGTTGTCGACGTAGGTAAAATCCCTAGTCTGCCGACCGTCCCCAAATATCGTCATCGGCGTTTCGGTGAGTATTGCCCGAAAGATGAGGGGCACTACCGCAGCGTACGGTCCGTTGGGGTCCTGCCGCGGCCCAAAGACATTGAAGTAGCGGAGGGCAACTGCCTCGACGAGCCCGGCTCGAGCGTACGCGAGGGCATACATCTCGCCGGAGAGCTTGGCTGCGGCATAAGGCGAGCGGGGGAGCGGCTCCATCGATTCCACCTTGGGCAGAACCGGCGTATCGCCGTACGCCGAACTCGAGCTCGAGTAGACAAAACGCCGCACGGAGGCTCGACGCGATGCCTCGAGAAGGTTGAGGGTCGCGTTGACGTTGGCGTTATGTGTCCCGATTGGATCCGCCATTGAGCGCGGAACACTTGGCAGGGCCGCGACATGGAAGACGGTATCGACGCCCGCGACGGCTTCGGAGCAGACATAGGGATCGCTGACGTCTGCCTCGATGAAATCGATGTCCGGGCCGACCTCGTCGAGGTTGTGCCGGAAGCCAGTGGCGAGGTTATCAACCACTCGAACCGACCGGCCGGTTTCGAGCAGGCGCCGCACCAGGTGGGAACCGATAAACCCGGCGCCGCCGGTAACCAGAACTCTCGATGCCATGTTGGGGACTACGTTTCGGTAAGGGAAAGCCCGGGCGTGGTTGTCCGTGACCCTTCCCGAGAACGGGAAGTCAGAGGGTCGCCAGCGCGTAACAAGCTAATATCACAATGACTTCCGCACCGAATGAGGACGCGTTGACGGAGCGTACGGCAACCCGGGAACGACCACTGACAGGTTTAGCGCGACGGGCTCCCGAACCTTCCGTGGTCCCGGTTCGGGTGTGTCTGGCCGGTCCTTCGATGGACATCCTTGGTGGTCAGGCTGTCCAACTCGCGCGCCTTCATCATCGGTTGCTTGGCACACCCGGCATCGAGGTAGGGTTTCTCCCGATGAACCCGCGGCTTCCGGGGCCGCTCGGAGCACTGCAGCGGGTGAAGTACGTCCGGACTATCGTCACATCCATCGGCTACTGGTTCCTGCTCCTGTCGCGCGTTCGCAAGTTCGATGTGGTCCACGCTTTTTCACCTTCGTATTGGGCGTTCCTGCTTGGTCCGGTGCCGGCCATGCTTGTGGCACGCCTTTTTGGCCGCGCCGCGTTGCTGAACTACCACAGTGGTGAAGCAGAGGATCACCTGGCCAACTGGCGCAGCGCCATTCCGCTGTCGCGGCTCGCCGACCGGATCGTGGTGCCCTCTGGCTACCTGCGAGAAGTCTTTGCCCGGTTCGGCCTCGAAACGATTGCCATCCACAACTTCATCGACGCCGATGCGTTTCCGTACCGCGAACGTTCGACGGTTCGACCGGTGTTCCTCAGCAATCGCAATTTCGAGGTGCACTACAATGTGTCGTGCTCGATCCGCGCGTTCGCGCTGGTGCAGGAGCGGATACCCGAGGCCACGCTGACGGTGGCGGGTTACGGTCGTGAACGGGGGAAACTCGAAGCGCTGGTCAGGTCACTGAACCTCCGGAACGTGACGTTCACGGGGCGTGTTCCGCCTGACGAGATGGCCAGGCTGCTGAACGATGCCGACATTCTCCTGAATAGTCCCGATATCGACAACATGCCGCTGTCGCTGATCGAGGCCCAGGCAGCCGGGGTTCCGGTCGTGAGCACGTCAACTGGCGGCATCCCCTGGATCGTGAAGGACGGGGACACGGGCTTGCTGGTGCCGCCGGGCGATCACGACGCGCTGGCCCGTGCGTCACTGCGTCTGCTCGAGGAGCCGGGTCTGGCGTTGCGCCTGACGAGGGCGGCGCGAGCGGCCTGCCTGGAGCGTTATACCTGGCCGGCCGTCCGCGACGAATGGGTCCACCTGTACCGGGACATGGCGGCGCATCGCGCCACCGCACCGGCGTAATGGTCACCTCACTCGCCAAACTGCGCGGGCGCTCCGCGTCCGAGCTCCTCGATCGGGCGAGGCAGGGCGCCACGCGCTGGCTGGAACGCGTCGGCATTGGTGACGTTGGTGAGCCCGATCCCCGCCGCCTGCTCGTCGCGGACACGACGTCATCGCGCGGGCTGCCGGGGCCGTTCTTTGCGGCGTTCGACGATCGCCAGGCCACGCTGGATGCACTCGCTACCCTCGACGCCAACTACCTCACGCGCCTGCGTGAACGGGCCGACCGGTTGCTGGCCAACCAGTACGACCTGCTTGGCCATCGAGGGCTGGTCCTCGCCGACCCGATCGACTGGTGGATGGAGCCGCAGGCGCGGGTGCGCGCGCCAGACGCGCACTGGAGCGAGATCGACTTCCTCGACCCGGCGCGGGTGGGTGACCACAAGCTGGTGTGGGAACTCGGGCGGCACCAGGCGCTGGTGACGCTCGGGCAGGCGTGGTGGTGCACGCAGGACGCTCGTTATGCAGATCGCTGCGTCGAGTTGTTAGGCAGCTGGCTGGCCGCCAACCCGCCCAAGCGCGGAGTGCACTGGTCGAGCAGCCTCGAACTGTCCTTCCGGTCGATCGCCTGGCTCTGGGTGCTGGCGCTGCTCGACGACCGCATGCCCGCCGAACTGCGCCTGCGCGTCATCAGCCACATCGCCATCGCCGGCCGGCATATCGAGCGGCACCTCTCCACGTGGTTCAGCCCGAACACGCACCTCACCGGCGAGGCGCTCGGCCTGTTCGCCATCGGCACCGCGCTGCCGCAGATTCGTGAAGCGTCGTCGTGGCAACGCATCGGGTCGGCTATCCTGCTCGACTGGGTGGACCGGCACGTCCGGCCCGACGGTTCGTACGTGGAGCAGTCCACGTGGTATCACCGCTACACCACCGACTTCTACCTCCACTTCCTGGTGCTGGCCGAACGGGCACGGATGACCGTGCGCCCGCGCCTCGAGCGCGCGCTGGTGGGGCTGCTCGAGCACCTGATGTGGCTGACGCGGCCCGATGGAACGATGCCGCTGGTGGGTGATGACGACGGCGGGCGGTTGCTCTTTCTCGATGAACGGACGGCACAGGACACGCGGACACCGCTCTCGTTAGGTGCGGCGCTGTTCGGCCGCGAGGACTTCGCCGCGGTGGGCAACCCCCCGGGTGCGGAACTGGTCTGGCTGCTGGGGCCGGCTGGCGCCACTTCATTATATGAATTGCGACGCAACGTACCGGACACGACCGCGCGCCGGTTTGCCGACGGCGGCACCTGCGTGATCCGCAGCGGCTGGACTCCCGAGTCGAGCGTGATGATCGTCGACGCCGGTCCGCACGGATTCCTGAACGCCGGCCACGCCCACGCCGACGCGCTCTCGATCGATTTCACCATGAACGGCCGGTCGGTATTCGTCGATCCGGGGACGTTCACCTACACGACGTCGGCGGCCCTCCGCGACCTGTTCCGCGAGACCGCGCTACATAACGCGGTGACCGTCGACGGCTGCGCGTCCGCCACGCCGGCGGGTTCGTTCCAGTGGTCGTCACGCGCCGAGTCGCGTTGCGACCAGTGGCAGGTCAGCGGCGAGGTGGTGCTGTTTGCCGGCTCGCACGACGGCTTTCACCGGTTGCGGCCCCGGGTGGAGTACACGCGGTACATTGCGTTTATCGCGCCCGACCTGTGGATCGTGCGCGACGAGATCGAGGGGGACGGTGAGCACGAGATGTCGGTGCACTGGCAGTGCGCACCGGGCCTCGCCTGTCACGGTGGTGCAGGTTCCATGACGCTGTTTGACGGGCGCTCGGATGTGTTGTCGATGCACGTCATCGAAGCGGCACGCTGGCGCTTTACCGATGGCTGGGTGTCGCCGGTGTACGGCACGCGCGTCGAGGCCCGCCATGTCACGTGCTCGACGAGCGGCGCCGGCCAGGCGCGCCTGACGACCGTGATGTGCGCGCCGGACGGTCGTCCGGTGGTTGGAGCAGCGTCCATCGATGGCCGTCCCGCCCTGCGCGTACGACATCGCGAGACGGAAGGTATGCTGGTGTTCCGCGGCGGCCGGGAATGGTCCTGGCACCGGAACGAAGTGCGCTCTCAGACCTGACGAATGACAACGATGCCAGGAGTTTCTGTTTTCGGTCTCGGCTACGTGGGTTGCGTGACGGCAGCGTGTCTGGCCGACCGCGGATATCGCGTGATCGGGGTCGATGTCACCCAGTCGAAAGTCGACCTCATCAACGCCGGCCAGGCGACCATCGTCGAGGAAGGAATCGCCGAGCTGGTGACGGCCGGGCACGCGTCCCGCCGGCTCACCGCGACCACGGTCGTGGCCGACGCCGTGCGCGCCACGTCGATTTCCCTGGTCTGCGTTGGTACGCCGTCGCAGCCTAACGGGAACCTCGACCTGAAGTACGTGGAGCGCGTCTGCGGCCAGATCGGCGAGGCGCTGAAGACCAAGGCCGAGCGCCACACGGTCGTCATCCGCAGCACGGTGTTTCCCGGCACGACGGCGGGCCTGGCAAAGCCCGCGCTCGAGAAGGCCAGCGGCAAGCGGGCCGGGATCGACTTCGGGCTGTCGATGAACCCCGAGTTCCTGCGCGAAGGGACGTCCATTCGCGACTTCAACGCGCCGCCGTTCACGGTGATCGGCGCCGACGACGAGATCACGGGCGGTGACGTCGCTGCCCTCTACGATGGCATCGACGCGCCACTGCACGTCGTCGCCACGGGCGTAGCCGAAATGCTGAAGTACGCCTGCAATTCGTACCACGGGCTCAAGGTCGGTTTCGCCAACGAGATCGGGAACATCTGCAAGGCACTGGGCGTCGATTCGCACGAGGTGATGAGGCTTTTCGTGCAGGACACGAAGCTGAATGTCTCGAAGGCGTATCTCATGCCCGGTTTTGCGTTCGGCGGATCGTGCCTGCCCAAGGACCTGCGCGCCATTACCTATCGCGCGCGCCAGCTCGACGTCGAAACCCCCATCCTCAGCGCCACGCTCAAGAGCAACGACGCCCAGGTCGACCGGGCGTTCAACATGGTCATGGCCGCGGGGCACAAGCGGGTGGGCATCCTCGGCCTCGCGTTCAAGGAAGGGACCGACGACCTCCGGGAATCACCGATGGTGACGCTCGTGGAGCGGCTGATCGGGAAGGGAATCGACATCGCGATCTATGACCGCGAGGTCTCGCAGGCCAAGCTGATTGGCGCGAACCGGGAGTTCATCGAGCGGGAGATCCCGCACGTGTGGACGTTGTTCCGCCCTTCGGTGGCGGACGTGCTGATGCACGCCGAAACGGTGGTCATTGGCAATGGCTCGAAGGAGTTCCGCCACCTCGATGGAAAGCTGCAGCCGGGCCAGTTCGTGGTGGATCTCGTCCGCGCCTTCGGTCCCCGGCGGAGCGACGGCCGCACGTACGACGGCATCTGCTGGTAACCGGTGCGGTGTCGCGCAAGCTCCGCCTGGTCCATGTGCTCGACAACCTGAATACCGGCGGTACGGAATTGAATGCGGTGCGAACCGCGGAGCGGCTGGACCGCGCCCGATTCGACGTCAGGTTCCTGTGTCTCCAGGCCGATGGTCCGCTGCGGGCCAGGCTCGATGCGGCGGGCATTCCGGTGACGGAGATCCGGGTCAGCAGCCTTCTCAGTTTCTCGGCGATGCGGCGCGTGCTGGAGATTCGCGAACTCGTCAGGCGGGAGCGCATCGACGTCGTTCACGCGCACGACCCGTACGCGAACGCCCTCGCGGCGCCGGCGGTGCGTGCCGCGGGGCGGGGAGCGGTCATCGCCAGCCACCGGTGGTGGCGCAACGTTCACCGCGCTCGCGTGCGTTTCGCCAACCGCGTCGCCTACCGCTTTGCGCACCGGGTGCTGGCCAACAGCCCGGCCGTCGGGGAGCTGGTGGTTCGCGAAGAAGGTGTCAGCCGCGAGCAGCTCGTCGTGATCCCGAATTTCGTCGATGAGGCGGCGTTCACGCCACTCGCTCCCGCTCGACGTGCCGCGTTGCGGCAACAGGTCGGACTCACTGACAGCGACGTTGCCGTGGGCATCGTCGCGAACCTGTATCCGGTAAAGGATCACGCCACCCTGTTGCGCGCCGCGGGCAGGCTTGCCGGCCGGTGGCCGGGGGTCCGATTCGTGCTGGTTGGCGAAGGGCAGGAACGGGAGCCACTGCGAAAGCTCGCGTCTGATCTTGGCATTGCGGACCGCATCCTGGTGCCGGGAAGAGTTGCTCCGGAACCGGGGTTGGGAGGAATCTTCGACATTGCGACCCTCACCTCCCGCGAAGAAGGATTTCCCAACTGGGTCGTGGAGGCGATGGCCGCTGGTCGAGCCGTTGTCGCGACGGACGTTGGCGGCGTATCCGATGCGGTCGTCGAAGGCGAAACGGGCCTGCTCGTTCCACGCGGTGATGATGAACGACTGGCGGCGGCGCTCGACCGGTTGTTAGGTGATGAGGAACTCAGGTTTCGGCTCGGAACAGGCGGCACTTCCCGTGCGCGACAGATGTATCACGTGGACAGCGTGATGCAGTCGCTCGAGAAACTCTACGAGGATCTTGCAATTCGTCATGGACAAGGGTGACCGACTCATGTACACTGCCGCCGCATGTTTTTCCGGATCGTCCGACGCGGTGGCCGCACCAGGACTTCTCCCCCACGTCGCGCTGGGAGGGAAGTGCTCGGAGTAGACATGCTTTTTTCGCTTCTTCTTCTGTGTTCCCCGGCCGCGTGTGTGAACAGCGACATCACGTCGCCGGCCTCGAAAGCTGTCGCCCTGGTCGCTGATTCGGTCGGCCGGTCCGAAACTGCAGTTGACCGGCTGTTCGCCGTCTCGCGCGAAGGCAATCAGACGAAAACGCGCGTGGAACTGCCGCGTGTGATCCTTGACTTCCCGTTTCCGGAAATGGCCGGGCGCACGATCAACGTGAAGGCGGGTGACAACCTGCAGTCGGCGCTGAATCGAGCGCGACGCGGTGACGAGATCGTGCTCGAGGCATCGGCGCAGTTTACCGGGAACTTCACCCTGCCATCGCTTCGCGGGTCGGCTCGCGACGGCTGGGTCGTCATCCGCGGAAGCAAGTCGGAACGGCTGCCCGAATTGGGTACACGCGTTTCGATGCAGGATGGGATGCTGATGCCGGCAATCATCACACCCAATACCGATCCTGCGATCCGGTTCGAGGCCGGGGCGAGCGGTTGGCGTCTCGTGGGTCTCGAAGTCACGGCTTCACCGGCGGTTACACGCCAGCAGTACGGCCTCATTTTCGTCGGGGAGAACAGCCAGAAGCAGTCAACGCTGGAAAGCGTGCCGTCGGACATCGTGCTCGACCGGATGTATATCCATGGCCAGGCCAGCACGAACCTGAGTCGCTGCGTCGCACTCAATTCGGCTCGCACGCAGGTGAGCGACAGCTACATCACGGAGTGCCACGGGAAGGATTTCGATTCGCAGGCCATCTGGGGTGGAAACGGCCCGGGACCGTTCAGGATCGTGAACAACTATCTCGCCGGCGCGGGCGAGAACATCATGTTCGGCGGCACCGACCCGAAAATCCCCGGCCTCGTGCCGAGCGACATCGAGATTCGAAACAACTACATCCATACGCCACTGGCGTGGCGTGGTACCTGGCAGCGGAAAAACCTGTTCGAGCTCAAGAACGCTTCACGGATGCTGATCGAAGGCAACGTGTTCGACGGATCGTGGTCGGACGCGCAGACCGGATGGGCGATCATCATGAAGTCGGCCAACCAGGGTGGCGACTGCCGGTGGTGTCGTACCACCGACATCACCTTCCGGAAAAACCTCATCCGGAATGCCGGCGCGGGATTCAACATTACCGGCAAGGGTGACAACCCCAACGTGGACACGACAGCACGCCGGATACTCATCCAGGAAAGCGTCTTCGAGAACATCGGCGTGGCGCCGTATCGTGGCGACCGACGCGGCTTTCAGTTTCTCGGGAATGCCGAGGACATCACCGTGGAACACACCGTCCTGTCGGGTAGCCTTTCGGCCGCGCTCTGGCTGGACAATCGCCGTCCGGCAAAGGGGCTCGTGTTCCGCGATAACGTCTGGCAGCACGGCCAGTATGGCGCGATGACCTCCGGACGGGGAACGGGTACGCCATCTCTCACCGTTGGCGCTCCGGGCGCAGTCTGGGAAAAGATGATTTTCGTCGGGAACCGGCGGTCCGCATATCCAATCGGTACCGGTTTTGTTTCCGACGAACACGATGCGAGTACCTCGGTGCGTGTTCGCGCCGCGGTTGCCGCTGCCACGGCGGGCGTTGTCAGGTAATGGAAGGCATTGGCGGGTGATGGCCTCCGCGCCCACCCCCACGACCGCAGTGAACGCCTCGCAAAGACCGTCGCGCGATCGGTCTCTGGCGCCCGTATTTGTGGTGGGATCGCCACGATCCGGCACGACGCTGCTGTACCACATGCTCCTGTCGGCGGGTCGGTTCGCGATCTATCGCGCGGAAACGCACGTCTTCAACGTCCTCGCCCCTCGGTTCGGCAATGCTCGCACGCCGGCCGACCGGGCGGCGATGACGGAGGCGTTCATACGCAGCGACATGTTCCGCGTCTCGGAACTCGATCCGGCGGCGTTCCGCGCAGACATCGAGCGCTCGTGCCGGAATCCGGGGGATTTCCTCAGGCTCTTCATGGAGGGCATCTGCCGATCGCAAGGCGTCGATCGCTGGGCTGAGACCACACCGGTTCACGTCCTGCACGTGCCGGAGATCAAGGCGACGATTCCCGACGCGTTGTTCATTCACGTCGTGCGCGACGGTCGGGACGTCGCCGTATCGATGATGAAGCAGGGATGGGTGCGGCCCATGCCATGGGACCGGAACGCGCCGGAGCGGGCCGCGGGCGCGTTCTGGGCGTGGGTGGTGGAATCGGGTGAACGGGCGGGCGCTGGTCATGAACAGGACTTTCTGCGTGTGCGGTACGAAGACCTGACCGGGTCACCACAGCCGACACTCGATCGAATTGCGGAGTTCATCGAGCAACCGCTCATCCACGAGGAAATCCTGCGTGCAGGTGTCGGTTCGGTGAGCAAGCCGAATACGTCCTTCCCCGGGCAGACCGCCAGTTTCCACGGCCGCTGGAAAGCGGAGCTCAGTGATGACCGGGCTCTCGCGCTCGAGGCGATGTTGGCCCCCGTGCTCGCGAGGCAGCGGTACGCGGTCGGCGCGTTTCCGGCGGCAGACCGCAATCGTGGAGCCGCCAGCCTCGCTGCCTACCGTGCCTGGTTCGACGCTCGTCAGGCGGCAAAGCGCACGCCGCTGGGCCGGCGCATGGTGTCGCTGGAGTTGTTCGAACCGGGGGCGGTGAAACCGGGGGAGATCCGGTAGCGTCGACTGGAAAAGCCGCGCCCCCCGGCCGCTTCGCGACCGGGGGGCGCCTTACGAGTCCTGCGTTGAATCAGGGGATGATGACGCCGGCCGTCGCCTGCGACACGATGGACCGCACCTGCGCCGCCAGTGGTACCGAGCTCTCGTTGCTGAACCACGACGTGCCGGTCGGGTACCCCGACTGCGTCGACCCGATCATCGCCATGTTGTTCCAGCTCCATCCGGGTGCGCCCTTGTCGAGCGCCGGGATGCCTGACCCGGCACCGGTCGCGATCACGCCATACTGTCCCCGTGTCCAGGCATTGTCCCGGAACACCGGTGCGTACGTGCCCTCGAGGAACAGCGCGGCGGTCAGGTTGCCGTTGAGGACCGACCGCTCGATGGTGACGTTATACGTGTTGGCCAGCAGCTGGAAGCCGCGCCGGTCACCGGTGTAGGATCCTACGCCGATATTCTCCAGCACGTTCTCCGAGATCAGGATCCGGCGCGCCGTCGTGTCCGAAGGCTGGGAGCCCTTCGGTGCGACATTGATACCTGCGCCGGCGTTGGTGACCAAATTCTTCCGGAAGGTGACGTCGGTCGTCCGGCACCACAGGCAGTTGCCGCCCTGGTTCGCCGACTTGAAGATGATCGCCCATCCGGTCTGTGCGTCCGCCCACGAGCCCTCGAACACGTTCCCCTCGATCAACACTCGGCTCGCGTTCTTGAACTCGAGAAGGTTCTTCCGCTGCCAGACACCCTTCCACGACAGCGGCGTGTAGACGTAGTTGCGCCGGATTTCGATGTCGCTGGGAACCAGGCCGGGGATCTTCGGGTCCGAGCCACCGAACATGATGTTCTCGCCGGCGCCAATGAGGGTGTTGTTCACGATCTTGAACGGGCCGGGCCCGTTGCCACCCCAGATCGCCTGCGAGTCGAAATCCCGGCCATGGCATTCGCTCAGGTAGCTGTCGCTGACCTGGGTGCGGGCCGAGTTCAACGAGACACATCGGCTCATGTTCGTGCTCGTCTGGCCATGCACATACATGCGGTCCAGCACGAGGTCCGAGGGCACCGACGCCATCGTCGTCTGCGCGTTGTCGCCGAGGTTCACCAGGCCGTACTGCTGCGCGGTGAGCGACCCCGTGACGGTCACGTTGAGGCCGACCAGCCACCAGCCGCTGGCGCTGGCCGCCGTCTTGATGGCCGGTGAAACGTTAGGCGTCTCGATGATGGGCATCAGCGAGGCTTGTGCCGGCGTCACGCGCGTGCCCTGGGACGGCAATTGTGAGTGCTTGTCGCTGCGGATCACGATCCAGCCGCTACCGCTCTTTGCTGGCAGCGTGAAGTTACCCGTGAACTTGGCACCGGCGGGGAGCACGATCTCGTCGCCCCGCTGCGCGCTATTGAGTGCGTTCTGCAGGTTCCCGCCGGCCGGGACGATGATCGTCTGGCCCGTTCTGGACGGGAACGAGAAGTTGAGGTAGGTACGGGGCAGTTCGACGATCGCCGATGCCGGAGGCGGCGCCAGCAGGCTGCTGATCGTCAGGTTCGAT
>CAMPKM010000042.1 GCA_946887155.1 uncultured Gemmatimonadota bacterium | reverse complement strand
GGCGCTGATTTCGCCTGCGCCCGGCAGGAATACAAGGATGTCGCCTTCGTCCGCGCGTAAGGCAGCGTGAACGGCACGCGCAACGAACGTCGCGTCGACGCCCGGTCGGCGCGATCCGTTGGCCGGCGGCCGGTATCTGGTTTCCACTTCGTACTGGCGGCCCAGCGATGTGACGACCGGAGCGTTACCGAGCAAGCGGGCGACGGCCGTGCCGTCGAGGGTCGCCGACATGACGAGAATGCGCAGGTCGGGACGGACGAGCCGCCGGGTATGGAGGGTCAGCGCCAGACCCGTGTCCGCGGGCAGGCTTCGCTCATGGAACTCGTCGAAAATCACGAGTCCGTACCCGTCGAGGGTGGGGTCGGACTGCAGCATTCGCGTCAGCACGCCTTCGGTGACGACCTCGATGCGTGTGCGCGCGCTGACCCGCGTGTCGAGCCGCGTGCGGTAACCCGCGGTCTGGCCGACGGTTTCGTTGCGGAGGAAGGCGATGCGAGCCGCGGCGGCGCGCGCGGCCAGCCGCCGGGGTTCGAGCATTACGATGCGCTGCGTGCCTAACCACGGCTGGTCGAGCAGTGCCGGCGGGACGCCGGTAGTCTTGCCGGCGCCGGGCGGTGCGTGCACGACGGCCGTGCCGGCGCTGGAAAGCGCGGCGCGAATGTCGGCCAGTGCGTCTTCGATGGGGAGGCGAATGTTCGGAATCAGTCAGGACTGATGCGGAGGGTAAGTGATGTCGCGATTTTCGGTCACGTGCGTGACAGGGCGAATCGGCGGGTCGGAGTTCGCTCTGACACAACACCTGAACGCGGATCTCGCGAAAACGGCGCGGATGGAACCTGGCGAGGGGACGTTCCAGGCCGCGTGGTGGGCAGGACGCACATTTCTTCGAAATAGGGATGTTGTCGGGGCATTCATTACGCGGAAAGCTCATCCGCGCTAATTGCAGTTCATTCGCGTAAACTCGTTTCTCCCGTCTGTTGACGTACCGCGTAAATCAGAAGTCAAGAACACTCGCTCCTCATGCCGGAACTCCCGGACATTACGGTCTATATCGAAGCACTGGAGCCTCGCGTCGTCGGGCAGCCACTCAACGACGCAAAGGTCCTGAATCCGTTCGTGCTTCGGAGCGTCACGCCCCCGTTGAGCCGGATCGTGGGTGAACGCGTGCGCGGGCTTCGGCGGATGGGAAAGCGCATCGTGTTCGAGTTCGGCGACGACCTGTTTCTCGTGATCCACCTGATGATCGCCGGCCGACTTCGCTGGCGGGCCGCCGATGAAGCGGTGCGACCGGCACCGCTGGCGCGATTCGAGTTTCCGACGGGCGTCCTTTTCCTCACCGAGGCCGGAAAAAAGCGGCGCGCTTCGATTCACCTGGTGGAGGGGGAATCAGGGCTCACGGAATTCGATCGCGGCGGTCTGGAGGTGATGACGTCGACCGTGAGCGAATTCAGTGACCGGTTGCGCGCCGAAAATCACACCGTCAAGCGGTCGTTGACCGACCCGCGCCTGTTCAGCGGCATTGGCAACGCCTATTCCGATGAAATCCTGCACCGTGCGCGACTGTCACCACTGCTCCTGACGTCGAAGATCACGGACGATCAGATCGGCACGCTGCACCAGGCAGTGCTCGATGTGATGAAGCAATGGATCGACGAGCTGCGCGCGGAACTCGGCGGCGCATTTCCCGAGAAGGTGACGGCCTTCCGCGAGGCGATGGCCGTTCACGGCCGCTTCGGGCAACCCTGTCCCGTCTGCGGCGCACCGGTGCAACGCATCCGGTACGCCGACAATGAGACCAACTATTGTGCGCGCTGCCAGACCGGCGGCCGGCTGCTTGCGGATCGCGCGATGTCGCGACTGCTCAAGCAGGATTGGCCCAGGTCACTGGATGAACAGTGAGTGCAGGTTCCAGAGTCCGGATTTCAGCGCTCGTGTTACTTCCCTTTTTCATTCGTCAGCATGGCTTCGCGTTTGGCCTTGAATTCCGTTCCCGGGTTCCATTTCGGCCACACCGGCGATTGGGCGACGCGATAGCCAACTTCGAACAGCATCTGACCGTCTTCAAGCGCTCCTGACAAGTCCCAGTCCGGTTTGATCTCGTCGCTTGGCTTGTGATAGTCGTTCGTCGTGTACTCGTGGCGCTTCTGCAGCCCATAGCCGTCGGGTTTGCCCACGTAGTTCACGCCGGCATCCGCGTACAGCGCGGGAACGCCTTCCTTGGCGAACTCGAAGTGATCGGAGCGATAAAAGAACCCTTTCTCCGATTCCGGGTCGGCCACAATCGTGCGATTGCTGGCGGTCACGACGGAGTCGAGGACCGCATCGAGCGTGGAATTGCCGAGTCCAACGACGACGATGTCGGATGTCCGTCCCCACTGGTTGACGCCATCGATGTTGATGTTCGCCAGCGTGCGGTTGAGCGGATACAGGGGATGCTGCGCGTAGTACTTGGCGCCAAGGAGGCCGGCTTCCTCCGCTGTGACGGCGAGGAAGAGCATCGAACGCTTTGGCGGCGTCTCGAGCTTCGTGAACGCCCTGGCGATTTCAAGCATTTGCGCCGTGCCTGACGCGTTGTCGAGCGCGCCGTTCAGGATCTGGTCGCCCTCCAGCGAAGTGTTCTTGCCGAAGTGATCCCAGTGCGCGGAATACACGACGTATTCGTCCTTGAGGGAGGGATCGGAGCCTTCGAGCTTCGCGACCACGTTGCGCGACTGTATGCGCCGGACGGCATTGCGCACGCGCCAGCTCGCGGTGCCGAACAGTGGCAGGGCGGTAAACGTGCGCGACGCCGCAGCCCGGCTGATGGCGTCATAGTCACGTCCGGACGCAAGGAACATCTCGCGCGCCTTGTCCTCAGTGACCCATCCCTCGACGGGGACGCGGGCGACGGCTCCGCTGCCCGGGATATCCAGGTTCTCCTGTCCCCAGCTTCCACTCACCACTTCCCACGGATAGCCGGCTGGACCGGTCTTGTGAATGATGATCGCGGCGGCAGCGCCTTTTTCGCTCGCCTGTTCGTACTTGTAGGTCCAGCGGCCGTAGTACGTCATGGCCTTGCCGCGAAAGACCGCCGAGTCGAGCTGCGTGGAGTCGTTAGGGTCCGGGATGGGGGGATCGCCGACCATGATCAGGACCGTCTTGCCGCGCACGTCGACGCCACGATAGTCGTCCCAGTCGTACTCGGGCGCGACCACCCCGTAACCGACAAACACGATGTCGGAATTCGGGACGTTGACCTCGGTCGTGTCATGCCGGGCGACAGCCACGAAATCCTCGAGTGGCTTCATCGCGATCGACTTGTCTCCGATCCTGACCGATGCCGTCGACGTCGCGGTGTAGCCAATGAGCTCCACATTCTGGATATAGGTCCCATCGGGGTTTCCGGGTGCGAGACCTAACGCCTTGAACTGGGCCTCGAGATAGGCCACGGTGCTGTCCTCGCCAGCCGTACCCGGGGCACGACCCTCGAAAGCATCCGAGGAGAGCGTGCGGATGTGATCCATCATGCTATCGGCGTTGAAGCTGCCGAGGGCGGGCTCCAGCGACGTGCGATCGACTGTCTCGGTGGCGCAGGCGGCCAGGAGGGCGGTGCAGGTAATCAGCGTCTTTCTCATGGCGGTTTGGACCCGTTACTGGTGAGGTCGTGAGGTCGTGAGGTCGTGAAGGCTTGAAGCAATGCCTGGGGGTCGCTGGCACGTAGATTTCAGCCGGGCTCCCGAGGCTTCCGCAACCATCTCCCTATGTATCCCTACGTCCTTGGCCTGCACAACATTGTCCGGTGGCTGGTTCTCCTCGCCGGCCTCTGGATCGTCATCCTGGCGTGGCGCGGATGGCTCCGCAACCGCCAGTGGACCGCCACCGAGGACAAGGCGACGCGCGCCTTTACCGGCATGCTCGACTTCCAGTTCCTGATCGGACTGTCTCTGTACCTGTTTTTCAGTCCGCTGACCCGCACCGCATTCGGCGACATGGGATCGGCCATGCGCGACGCTCCGATCCGCTATTTCCTGGTCGAGCACCCGGTGATCATGGTGATCGCGATCGCGGTCGCCCACATCGGGGCCGTCAAGGTGAAGCGCGCCGGCAGCAGCGCCGAAAAGTTCCAGCGGGCATCGATCTGGTTCGGGTTGTCGTTGGCTGCCATTGCCGGGTTCATTCCCTGGGCGCGGCCGCTGGTACCGAGCTTCTAGTCGAAGGGTAGCACGCTCCGATGCGCGCGCTGATCATCCTTCGCCACCTGCTGCCGCTGGCGGTGTCGTTTCGGCGAGACCGGAAGCGATGGCTGGTCATGGGCGCGCCCATGGTTCGTTCGCCGGCGTTCCACCAGGAGCGCGCTGAGCGGGTGATCTCCTCGATTGCGGCGCTCGGCCCGAGCTTCGTCAAGCTGGCCCAGGTGTTCTCGTCTCGCTCGGACCTGATCCCGGAGCCGTACGTCAGCGCGATTTCCACGCTGACGGACCAGGTGCCGCCGGTCCCCACGCCAATCATCGAGCACGAAATCGAACGGGCCTATGGCCGGCCGGTGCGTGAGGTTTTCGAGCGGTTCGAGACCGAGCCGCTGGCGGCGGCATCGTTAGGGCAGGTGCATCGCGCGAAGTATCGCGGCGAGGAAGTGGTGATCAAGGTCCTGCGGCCCGGGGTCGAGGAGATCGTCCGGCAAGACATGGAACTGGCGCGTCCCTTTCTGCGCTGGCTCGAGCGGCGCGTCCCGAACCCGCACCTCCGGAACATCCGCACGGCGATCGAGGAGTTCGCGGACCGGGTCCCGGAAGAGATGGACTTCGTCCACGAAGCGGCGAACGCGCAGCGGATCCGGGAAAACTTCACCGGCAACCCGCGTGTGCTGATCCCGAGGGTGATTCCGGAACTGGTGCGACCGCGCGTCCTGGTACTGGAGTATGTCGAGGGGACGCGCGTCGACCGCCTGACGAGCCGGCCGGGAGACCGGGCACAGGATCCGCGGGGCATCGTGAGCACGGTAATGGAGATCTACCTGCGGATGATGCTGGTCGACGGCTTTTTCCACGCCGATCCGCATCCGGGGAACGTGTTCGTGACGCCCGACGGCCGGGTGGTCGTGCTCGATTTCGGCATGGTGGTCCCGGTGACGCGCGAGCTGCGCTGGCACCTGGTGACGACGATCTTCGCCGCCATCCGCCGGGACGCGGCCGGCGTCGTTGCCGGTTTCGAGTCGCTCGGCATGATCGACCCGTCGGCGGATCCGGAGCACGTGCGCGGCCTCGCGGACCGGCTGCTGCAACTCGCGTATGTCGAGATGGCGATGCGTGACCGGGTGGAGCTCGTCACCAATGAGGTCATGGCGGCGCTCTACGACTGGCCGGTGCGGCTTCCCAGCGAGATGGTCTACTTTGCGCGCACCGCCGCGTTGATCGAGGGGCTGGGCGTGCGGTACGACGACAACTTCAACGCGATCACCTTTGCCAGTCCGATCGCATTGCGCATGCGTCGCGAGATCCTGGTCTCGCTCGGGCAAGGCGAGCTGCCGCCGCTGGACATGGCGACGGTGGTGGGTGCCGCGTTAGGCCACGCGGCGGGTGCAGCCGTGAAGGCCAGCCGGGACTTTGCCAGAAAGCTCGGCTTGTTCGGAAGCGAACCGCCCCCTTTGGCGGAGCAGAAGCGCCTGCCGCCCACGCTGCTCGCCGGCGACTGAAATCGGGGTCAGACCCCAATTTCTAGCGACTGCCACCCTCGCGGGGCGCGGCGAAGGCCCTTCGCTCGAGGATGACCTGCGCGCGCCGGGTTGCAACGGATCCATACGCGGGCCAGCGGCGCGGCGCAGGCAGGATCGCCGCCAGGCGGGCCGCTTCCTCGCGCGACAGGTTCCGGGCCGATTTCCGGAAGTGTTTCCGCGCCGCCAGCTCGGCCCCGAACACCCCGTCGCCCCATTCGGCCAGGTTCAGGTACAGGTCGAGTATCCGGTCCTTGGAGAGACAGAGCTCGAGGATCAGCGTGAGGTACGCTTCCGCGCCTTTCCGCACGTACGACTGTCCTTCCCAGAGAAACAGGTTCTTCGCGACCTGCTGCGTTATCGTCGAAGCACCACGCAGCCGGCCGCCGCGCCGAGCGCGCTCGATCGCGTTTCCGATCTCCTCGAAGTCGAACCCGTAGTGCAGGTAAAAGCGGTCGTCTTCGGCGGCCAGCACGGCACGCCGCAGGTGCGGCGAGATCCGGGACGATGGAACCACGCTTCGGCGCGGGTAGGCGGGTTCGGTGCCGGCGGCGAAGCGCTGAATCCCTCGCACCAGCATCATCGCCGTCGTAGGCGGCTGCATGAAGTTGAGGGGCAGGATCAGCGCGATCGGGACGACGAGGACCACGATCGTGGTGACAAGCAACACGCGCCGAAGGCGTTGCATTACGACAAGATGGGGTGGCCGAGATTCAGAGGTGAATTCAGGGAATGCTTCGCTGGTAGTTTAGCGGCCGGTTTATGATCCCATGTCCTTTCTCTCGAGGGTGACCGTGGTGAGGACTTCTCGCCTTGTCCTGACGTTGGTTGCAGTCGCTGGTTTCGCGTTCCCGACGACGGATATCGAAGCGCAGGGACGGGTCCGGCTGGGCGTCGAGGTGCTGCTCAGCGACTCGATCCACCTGATCAGCGGCAAGCGTGTTGGCCTGATCACCAATCATTCCGGCAAGACACCTGACGGGCGAAGCACGATCGACCTCATTCACCGGGCGCCGAATGTTCGCCTGACGGCGTTGTTTGCGCCCGAACACGGCATTCGAGGACAGGCGGAGGCCGGCGAGCGCATCTCCACCATGGTGGACTCATCCACAGGTGTGACCATCCACTCGCTCTACGGCGAGCACCGGGTGCCGACCGCAGAGATGCTGAAGGACGTGGACGTCGTCCTCTATGACATACAGGATGTCGGTTCGCGGACCTACACCTACCAGTGGACGATGGCACTGTCAGCCGAGGCCGTGTCCGCGCTCGGTCGTACGTTCATCGTCCTCGACAGGCCTAACGCCGTTCGCAGCGACGTGATCGAAGGCGGCGTTCTCGATCCTGCCTTCCGTTCCTTCGTCGGGCAGTTCCCGGTTGCGCTCCGCTACGGCCTGACGCCGGGGGAACTGCTGCGCTACCTCGTGGGCACGGGGTTGGTCAAGGCGAACATCAAGGTCGTTCCCATGTCGGGATACCGGCGCAACATGTGGTGGGAGCAGACCAGACTTCCGTGGCAGAATCCTTCGCCCAACATCCGATCGCCTGACGCGGCCCTGCTGTACACCGGGACGGTGCTCTTCGAAGGAACAAACCTGAGCGAGGGACGCGGGACGTCGATTCCGTTTCAGCTCGTCGGCGCCGGCTGGCTCCATGATGCCGGGGCGATTGCCCGCGAACTGAACTCGCAACGCATCCCCGGCGTGGTTTTCGATTCAACCAGGGTGACCGTCGAGGCCGGGCAGAAGTGGGGCGGCCAGCGCATTCCGATGATCGCGGTGGTTGTGTCCGATCGGGAAGCCGTGCAGCCGTATCGTGTTGGCCTGGCGATGCTGCGTGCCATCTACAGCCGGCACAAAGGCGAATTCCAGTGGCGCGTCGCGCACATCGATCGACTGGCCGGGTCGACGCGGTACCGCGATGCGGTGGAACTCGACGCGATAGCATCGCTGATACCATCGCTCGAACAGGAATCGCGAGACTTTCAGGCCAAGGTTGCGCCCTTCCTCATTTACCCGGGCCGCTGAGCCAGCAATCGCGGGTGTGTCGCGTTATTGTTGAACCCGGTTACCAAAACTGGTTAGACGTTCGTTTGATTGCAGTGCGTAAGAAACGGCTGCAATCCCTGCGCCTCACAGACTGAATGCCTGATTCTGCCCTCGTTCTGATTGCCATCGCGGCGGCTGCAGTGGTCGGTGCCGGGCTGGGATGGACGCTCGGCAAGCGAAGGCCGGCCGAGTCGCAAGGGCGGAAGGAAGCAAAGGATTCAGTTCCCGCGCCCGACGATCGCGCGATAACCCGAGCGGCCGCGCTCGATTCACTGGCCGAAGCCGTGCTTATCACCGATGCGAACGCACGCATCCGGGATTGCAACAGTTCCGCGTTGAGGCTGTTCAACCGGCATCGCGGTGAAGTCGAAGACCAGTTCGCGACCAGCCTGCGTCGTTTCGATGGGCTCGATCAGGCTGATCCGTACCGGGCCGCATCGGAACACGCGGTGTGGGTCGGCGAAGGGTGGGCTCGCCAGCCGGACGGCGGGATGAAGCTCTGCCAGGCGCGCGTGATCGCGATTCGCGACGCTCGGGCGCGCATCGTTGCCTACGCAGAATCGTTCCGCGAGGTGGCACAGGACCGCAACATCGAGCAGGAAGTTCGCGACCTTCTTTACGGCGTACGTGCGTTCGAGGCGGCTGGAACGCCGGGCGAGCGCCTTTCCGCCGTTCGCGACGAGTTACGCGTGTTGAGCGAAGGATTTCGCGACCTCGATCATGTGCTTCGACAGTACGAGCGATTGTTGCCGGCGCTGGGGGCGGATGACCCTTTGGCCGAGTCCATCGCCGGCGTTGCGCACGATGCACGCTCCGCGGTGACCGCCGTTGGCGTTCCAGCGCTGCTCGAGGAAATTCCGCGCGCGCTGGCGCGATTGCGTGGGCACCTGCAGGGCATGCCTGCCGGTGAGGGATTGAACGAAGCTGATCCGCTGGACGCGGACGCGACCAAAGGTGGGCCCGACGCCGGCAGCGGGGATGAAGTCAAACGGGGCACGAGGTAGGTTGGTGGTTCTGGCCGAGAGCTGATTGCTCGATCGCGAGCTGATCGCTGGGGCTGGCGTATGCCGCCAACGATGAGCTCTAGCTCGCGGCGCGAGTTCCGGACTCCTTCGAACCAAGATCCGTGATCGTTTCCCTACCTGATTCACCGCAGGCCATCGCCGAAGCGACCTGGCCAGACCTCGAGCCGCTGTACAACGCGCTCGGGACCGCGCCCCTGGATGATCCCAGGGCGTGGTTGCTCGAATGGTCGAAGCTGGAAGAGATCGTGGAGGAAGCCGGGACACTGGCCATGATCGCATATACATGCGACACGTCGGACCCAGCCAAGGAGGCGGCAAACCTGCGTTGGTCATCGGAGATTTTTCCGAAGGCGAGCGAGATGCAGGTGCGGCTGGCGAATCGGCTCGTGGAATCGGGTTTTTCCGAACCGGGACTCGAGGTCACGCTGCGCGGGTTCCGTTCCGACATCGAGATCTTCCGCGAAGAGAACGTGCCGATCTTTTCGGCGCTCGAGACGCATGTCGCGGCATACCAGAAGATCACCGGTGGCCTGACGGTGGACTGGAACGGAGAGACCAAGACCGTTCCCCAGTTGCAGCCGTTCCTCAAGGACCGGGATCGCACGGTGCGGGAAAAAGCGTTCCGTCTAGGTGCTGGTGCCTATCTGGCCCATCGCGATGAGATGGCGAAGCTGTTCGACGAGATGTATGCCAAGCGCCAGCAGGTCGCGCGCAATGCGGGCTGTGCGGACTTTCAGGCATACGCGTTCCGGTCCAAGCACCGGTTCGATTACACGCCTGATGATTGCGCCTCCTTTCACCGGGCGGTCGAGGCGACAGTCGCTCCGGCGGTCGAGCGCGTGATGGAGCATCGGCGCCGGCAGCTCGGGCTCGACGCGGTAAGGCCGTGGGACACGCAGATCGAGCTCCAGGGCACGCGTCCGCTGAAGCCGTTTTCGGACATTGCGGGCCTCGTCGGTCCAGCGCGGCGCGTCTTCGAGCAGCTCGACCCCGAACTTGGCGCGCAGTTTGGCAGCATGGCCGACCAGGGCCTGCTCGACCTCGACAGCCGGCCGGGGAAAGCGCCGGGCGGATACTGCACCAAGCTTTCCTGGCGCGGCATGCCGTTCATCTTCATGAACGCGGTCGGTGTGCCGGACGACGTCAGTACGCTCGTGCACGAGGCGGGTCATTCGTTCCATGACTTTGCGATGCACCGGCAGCCATACGTGTGGCAGCGGAACATCACGCACGAAGCCGCCGAACTGGCGTCGATGAGCATGGAACTGCTGGCGGGACCGTACCTCGAATTGCCGACGGGCTATTACCCGCCTGACGAGGCGCGCACGGCGCGGGCGGAACATCTCGAGGACGTCCTCGTCACGCTGGCGCATATCGCGAGCGTCGATGCGTTCCAGGCGTGGATCTATACCAGCGGCCAGGGTGCCGATGCGGCGGCACGGGACGCGGCTTGGCTGGACATCCGTACCCGCTTCGAGCGGGGGGTCGACTGGAGCGGACTGGAACGGGAGCGCGTGTCGCGGTGGTACCGGCAGCTCCACATCTTCGAGTACCCGTTCTACTACATCGAGTACGGGATCGCGCAGCTGGGGGCCCTGCAACTCTGGCGGGCGAGCCGGACCGACCCGGCGGGCACGGTCCGCCGCTACCGGGAGGCGCTCGCGTTAGGCGCGACGGTGACGCTGCCGGAGATGTACCGGACGGCGGGGGCGAGGCTCGTGTTCAACGAGAAGGACATGGGCGAGCTGGTCGCCGACGTCGAAACCGAGCTGCAGATGCTGCGCGCCACGTCCTGAGGCGGCATGGCAGTCACGCGCGTGGCGATCGTGCAGTCCGAGCCCGCTCCGTCGCTCGACGAAGGGCTGCAGCGCACCGATGCCCTGACGCGCGAGGCGGCCCGCGGCGGGGCGTCGCTGGTCGTCTTCCCCGAGACGTGGCTTCCCGGCTATCCGGCCTGGCTCGACGTCTGTCGCGACGTCGCCTTATGGGATCACGAGCCGGTTAAAGCGGTGTACGCGCGGTATGCGGCGTCGAGCGTGGACGTCGCGGGGGAGAGCGGCGGCTTCCTGCGCGACATCGCGCGCCGGCACGGGGTCACGCTGGTCGTGGGGACGAGCGAACGGGTAGCCAGCGGTCCGGGACGCGGCACCCTCTACAACGCACTGCTGGTAATCGGCCCGGATGGGCAGTTGCTCAACCATCACCGGAAGCTGATTCCCACCTACACAGAGCGGCTGGTGTGGGGAAACGGGGATGCCGACGGCTTGCAGGCGGTCGACACGCCCGCGGGTCGCGTGGGGGGACTGGTGTGTTGGGAGCACTGGATGCCACTGGCGCGCCAGGCCCTGCACGACTCGGGTGAAGACATCCACGTGGCGGTGTGGCCGACCGTCCACGAGCGACACCAGATTGCCAGCCGCCACTACGCGTTCGAGGGGCGATGTTTCGTGCTCGCCGCTGGCTCGGTGATGCGATCGACGTCGCTACCGCCTGAACTGGAGGTGGACCAATCGCGGCTGGCGACGGAACTTTTGCTCGTGCTGCGCGGTGGCAGCGCGATCATCGGGCCTGACGCCAGTTATGTCACGCCTCCGCTGTGGGATCGCCCCGGAGTCATTATCGCGGACCTGGAGCTGGAGCGTGTGCGCCGGGAGAGCATGACACTCGATGTGGGTGGGCACTACAGCAGGGGCGATCTGCTTAACCTCGTTGTGCGACGATCAACCCGTTCCACTAACGACGATACGAGCAGGTAGAGCTTGAACGCGGACAACGCGGGTGAGGCGGGTTTTCACGGATTGAGCGCTCGGTGACGGGCGCGAGCGATCTTGCGTGTTACAGTACCGGCCTGCGCCCGTCACCGAGCGCTCCATCTGCGTAAGCCCGCGTCTCCAGCGTTCTCCGTGTTCCTGCACTACCAGATTCGATCGTTTTTACCCTAACGAACCAATCATGAACGCGACCGAACTGTCCCACCTGCTCGCACGCGAACTCCGCGCCATCGTCCGCGAACTGAATGCGTATCAGACGGAGGACCAGGTGTGGGCGTTGCCTCCGGGTTTGCCCAACAGCGGTGGCACCCTGGCGTTGCACGCGGCGGGGAACCTGCAGCATTTCATCGGGGCGGTGCTCGGCGGGTCGTCGTACGTTCGCGACCGGGACGCGGAGTTCCAGCGGCGGAACGTCCCCCGCTCGGAGCTGATCGAGGAGCTCCAAAGTGCCGAGGCCAGTGTTCGCGAGACGCTGCAGCGGATGGACAGCGCCGTCCTGGACGAGATGTATCCGATGCCGGTGGCGAACCGACGCCTGACCACCAGTGATTTCCTCGGTCATCTGGCCACGCATCTGGCGTATCATGTGGGCCAGATTGATTTTCACCGTCGCATCGTGACGGGGGATGCGAAGGGCGTGGGGCCAGTGTCGCCGGCGGAACTGGCGAGCGCGCGACCGATCGAAAGCCGAGATCGGGGGTAGCAGCGCCTTCCGTGTCAAAAACAGCAGTGAACCGGGTGTTCTGGAGGAGATCCGTGAGACTTCGTCAGCTTGTTTCTGCGATGGCGATTGCGCTGGTGGCGGGATCGTGCAGGCTCGGCGAGCCGACGGATTCCGCCGTGATCAACGTGTTCGTGGGTGTCAGCGACGCGCAGTTGGGGGTGGGTGAGGAGATGACCATCACGGTCACGGCACGGAATGTCGGTTTCGAGCCAGTCGTGCTGAGTGGACCGCCGGGGTGCACGCTGTACATCGACGTCGTCGACACACAGGGCTCCATCGTGTGGACCAACGGCCAGTGTCCGGGCGGCGCCGTCACCGAGGAACTGGTGGTGGGTGTCGACAAGGTCCAGACATTCACCTGGAGAGGCGAGAACCAGGCCGGCGCGCGCCTGACGGGTGGTTTCTACCACATTCGCGCGGTGGCGCGGCTGTCGGGATCGCGGTATTTCGGGCCGCCAATCAGCGTTTCGCTCGAGTGATCTGCGGCGGGCGTCCTGCGCCCGGGAGCGTGCCGTTGCCGTGAGCGACCGGCGACGCGCGAAACTCATTCTCGCCACGCTGGTGGCGACCTTCGCCGCCATGCGGTTCTCGATGTGGCTGTCGCCCGACAGCGACTTCAACGTCGCCGGGCATAACGTACATCACCTGTACACCGGGCTGCTGCTGGCTACCGCGGCGGGCATCCCGCTGATCCTGCGACCGCCCCGGTCGCGGGGGCTGGACGTCGCGTGCCTGGTCTTCGGGGC
>CAMPKM010000041.1 GCA_946887155.1 uncultured Gemmatimonadota bacterium | reverse complement strand
GAAGTACGGGAAGCCGAAAACCGCCGCGACTTTCTCGACCTCGTTCGCGAGGAAACCGGACTCAAGGTCCGCTTGCTCACCGGCGAAGACGAGGCCCGGCTGTCGTTCCGCTCCGCGCTGGCGCACTTCGACCTCGCGGTCCGGCGCGCCGTCGTCATGGACATCGGTGGTGGGTCGCTGGAACTGGCGATGAGCGCTGACGGTGTCGTGGAGCGGCTGGAATCGTTCCCCTTCGGCGTGATCCGGTTGACCGAAGAGTTTCTGGGTGAGCGGCCAAAGGCGAAACACCTCAAGAAGCTTCGCTCGCGCGTGCGCGAAGGCATCCGCCGCGCTCTGCCGGTGCGTGACTGGCGAGGAGCGCTGCTGATCGGATCGGGCGGCACCTTCACCAACCTCGGCGCGATGCACCTCGCCGCGCGCGGCCTGCCGTACGATGGGCGCGTGCATGGCACCCTCGTCCAACGCGAGGAAATCGAACACCTGCTCGACACGTTGCTTGCGTCGTCGCGGCAGGAGCGGGCGGCCATTCCCGGGCTCAACCCGGATCGGGGGGACATCATTCTCGCGGGACTCGCGGTCGCGGCCGAAGTCATGGCGCGGATCGAGGTGCGGGAAATGACGGTGTCCGGCTACGGCATTCGCGAAGGACTGCTGCTCGAAAGCGCCCGTGTTGCCGCCACGCCGGCCGATCCCGGTGAAGCCCGCGAACGCAGCGTACGATCGTTCGCCGCCAAGTGCCACTTCGAGCAGCCGCACGCGGAGCACGTCCAGCGGCTGGCCCTGCAACTGTTCGACGCGTTAGGCCGACGGCTCGACCTGGACCAGTCGGATCGCGCGATTCTTTCCGACGCGGCGCTCCTGCACGATGTCGGGTATCACATCGGACATGCCCGGCACCACAAGCACACGTTCCACCTCATCTCGCACGCCGAGCTGCTGGGTGTGTCGCCGGAAGAGCAGATGCTGATCTCGCACGTCGCCCGGTATCATCGCGGGGCGGAACCGAAGCGAACGCACCGTGAGTTCGGCCAGCTGGAGCGCGGCAATCGCCGCCGCATCCGCCGGCTGGCGGCCATTCTCAGGCTCGCGGACGGGTTGGACCGCGGACACGCCGGCGCGGTCCGACAGGTGAAGGTTCGCTGGCTCGAGCGGGCGCTTCGCGTGACGCTCGTGCCTCACACGCGCGCGACATCGGTGCGGCTGGAGGTCTGGGGCGGCAGCCGGAAATCCGGGCTGCTCGAGAAGGTCATCGGCCGCGCCGTGGAACTCGTATCGCTCGACGGTACCGTCCTCGATCCCGGGCCCGAGGGTCGCAGCGATTCCTGAAAACAGCGTCTGACCCCGTTTCTCCAAAACAGCGTCTGACCCCGTTTCGGGTCAGGCTCCGTTCCGCCGTGTCTTCCGGCGCCGGCCGTTGGACAGGCTGATCGCGTGCTGGTGCGGCTCCGGCGCAGCGGCCAGTGCGGCCGTGCGGAATTCCTGCGTCACGTACTGCGATTCCGACCGGTCGAGTCCCCACGGATCTCGCATCAGCACGCTGTGCGACCCCGGCTCGTCAGCCATGATCGGCGTCCGCTGCACGTAGGACCCGTCCGGCTGCAGGTCCCAGGCTTGCCGCCGGTCCGTCAGGTACACCTGCATCAGCGACGACAACCGGTGATGCAGGGCGCGATCGATGATCGGCACGACGACTTCGACGCGCCGCTCCAGGTTCCGGGGCATCCAGTCCGCCGACCCGATGAAGTACTCCTCTTCGCCTCCGTTCAGGAAATAGTAGAGGCGCGAGTGCTCGAGGAACCGGCCGATCACGCTGACGACGCGAATGCGCTCACTGAGCCCCGGTACGCCGGGTCTGAGGCAGCAGATCCCGCGCACCACCAGGTCGATGTCGACGCCCGCCTTCGACGCCTCGTACAGCGCGCTGATGATCTCCGGGGACTGCAGCGCGTTCATCTTCGCCATGATGCGCGCCGGCCGGCCCGCGCGCGCGTGTTCCGCCTCACGATGAATGAGCGACAGGAAGCGGTCCTTGAGCGCCGCCGGCGCGACGAACAGGCGGCGGTACTCGCGCTGCCGCGAGAAGCCGGTCAGCAGGTTGAACACCTCGCTGACGTCCGCGCCGACATCCGGATGACAGGTGAGGATCCCGAAGTCCGTGTAGAGCTTCGCGGTCCGGGAATTGTAGTTGCCCGTGCCGATGTGCACATAACGACGGATCCCGTCGGCCTCGCGCCTGACGACGAGCGCGGTCTTGGCGTGCGTCTTCAGCCCCGGCAGTCCGTAGGCGACGTGGACGCCGTAACTCTCCAGCGTTCGCGCCCAGTTGATGTTGTTGATCTCATCGAACCGCGCCTGCAGCTCCACCAGCACCGCGACCTGCTTTCCGCTCTGGGCGGCTTCGGTCAGGGCGCGGACCACGGCACTGTCACCGGTGGTGCGATACAGGGTGAGCTTGATCGCGAGCACGTTCGGGTCCTCGGCCGCCGCGTCGAAGAACTTCTCGACCGTCGTGCCGAACGACTCGAACGGATGGTGCACGAGCACATCGCGTTCGCGGATGATGTCGAAGATGGACCGTTCGTTGTCCCGGAGTTCGGGCGGGGTCACCGCACCGAACGGCGGGTCGCGCAGCTCGGGAATCTCGAGCGACGCCAGCGACATCAGGTCGCCCTGCTCGAGCATGGGGTCGACGTCGAACACGTCGCGCGGCGTCAAGGGCAGCACCAGCGGATCGGACGTTTCGCGAAGTTCGTCCAGCAGCAGCGCCTGGATCTCCTTGGGCATGCCCGTCTCGACCTCGAGGCGGACCACCTCACCGAATCGCCGCTGGAAAATCTGCTCCTCGATGGTCGCCAGCAGGTCTTCCGACTCGTCGGCCGCCGGCACGTCGAGGTCCGAATGCCTCGTTATGCGGAACAGGTACCAGCCCAGCACGCGCATCCCGGGAAAGAGCTTCGCGAGATGTGCGCCGATCAGGTCCTCGAGCGCCACAAAATGGTTCGGCCGCTGCAGCGGAACCCAGCGCGGGAGGCTTCGCGGCACCTTCACGCGTGCGAAGTGCTCCCCGCCCTTTGTTTCGTCGTGCACCTGCACGGCGAGTGACAGCGACAGGTTGGAGATGTACGGGAATGGATGGCCCGGGTCGACCGCCAGCGGCGTCAACACCGGGAACACCTCGGTCTCGAAATACAGGTCGAGCGCGCTTCGCTCTTCCGGTGTCACGTCTTCTATGCCGACGAGCCTGACGCCGACCGCATCGAGTTTGGGAATGAGCTCCTCGTGCAGGCAGCGGCGACGCCGCTCGAGGAGCGCGCGGACGTGCGCGTCCAGCGCGTCGAGCGTTCCTTGCGGAGAGAGCCCGTCCGGCGTCGGCATTGAGACTCCAGCCGCGACCTGCCGCCGCAACGCGGCAATGCGGACCATGTAGAACTCGTCCAGGTTCGTGCTGAAGATCGACAGGAACTTCAGACGCTCCAGCAACGGCGAACGGTCATCCTCCGCTTCGTGAAGGACGCGGCTGTTGAACTCCAGCCAGGATAGTTCACGATTCAGGAACAGCGATGACGCGACCGCGGTCTCGGCCATGAGGTGATTAGGGTGTGGGCGTCGGGGAGACGCCCGAATGCCGTTGAGTTGAAATATCGCGCCCGCCGGCGGGCCGGGTAACCAGACCGGTCCAATGCCCCGAAGAGGTCGCTAAGTCATTGGCGGCCTTGCTGATAGTCTGGCCACAGGCTACCGCTGGCGTGACCCAGCCGTGTAGTTCGAGGTCAGCTACCGAGTTCCAGAAGGACCAGCAAAATCGCCGACGTAATGGCGGCGGCAGGGATCGTGAGGATCCAGGCCCAGACAATGCGTCCGGCAATTCCCCAGCGCACCGCCGACAATCGGGTGGTCGCGCCGACACCAACGATCGAGCCGGTGATGGTGTGCGTCGTACTCACCGGAATGCCGAAGCGCGTCGCGATCAGGATCGCGATGGCTCCGCCCGTTTCGGCCGCGCAGCCACCCACCGGACGCAGCTTGGTGATTCTGCTGCCCATCGTGTGGACGATACGCCATCCGCCGAAAAGCGTTCCGAGCGCAATCGCCGTGTATGCGCCCATCTCCACCCACAGGGGAATGTGGTCGGAGTCACTCAGGTGAAGGTGCCTGAGGAATCCGGTTTCGGTGGCGAAGAGTCCCTGCGTCGAGATCAGGAGGCCGACGATGATACCCATGGTCTTCTGCGCGTCGTTGGCACCGTGTGACAGTGAGAACAGTGCGGCGCTGACCAGCTGCATCCGGCGGAATATCCGGTCGACCTTGGCGGGAGTGAACCAGCGAAAGATCCAGTAGAACGACACCATGAGGATGTAGCCGGCAGCCGCGCCGATCAGCGGCGACGCCACGATGAAGATGAGCGTCTTCGTCCAGCCCGCGGGAATGATCGCTGTCCAGCCGGCCTTGGCGACCGCCGCGCCGGCGTATCCGCCGACCAGGGCGTGCGACGAGCTGCTGGGCAGGCCGTAGAACCAGGTGATCAGGTTCCAGATGATGGCGCCGAGCAGGGCGGCCATGATCACGTTAGGCGTCACGATCGACACATCGATCATGCCCTTCCCCACCGTTCGTGCGACAGCGGTTCCGACGGTGAACGCAGCCAGGAAGTTGAACGTGGCCGCCCACGCCACAGCCACCAGCGGGGTGAGCACGCGCGTGCCCACGATGGTCGCTATCGAGTTCGCCGAGTCGTGGAACCCGTTGATGAAATCGAAGATGAACGCGACGGCGACGATGACGACGATGTAGGTCGTCACGAGACTATGAATGTTTCAGCGAGATGCTTTCGAGCACGATCGACGCCGTCTGGCATCGATCAAGCGCCTCTTCGAGCGTGTCGTACACTTCCTTCCACTTGATCACGTCGATCGGATCCGGAACGCCCTCGAACAACTGGCCGACGGCTTCGGCATACGCGCTGTCGCCCGCTTCCTCGAATTGCTTGATGGCCAGGGTGTGGGACGCCACCGAGCGCCGGTCCTTGACGTGGCGAACGGACTGCTCGAGCTCGTTGACCGCTTCCTGGAGGATCGCGGCGAGCTTGACCGCGTACGGCTTGGCATCACGTAACCGGAACATCGACGTACGACGTGCCGTGCCATCGATGAGGTCGACGACCGTGTCGAGTTCCTGGGCCAGTCGGTAAATGTCCTCGCGGTCGAGCGGAGTGATGAAGCTGCGGTCGAGGCGAACGGCGAGTTCGTGAATGACGGAGTCGGCTTCGTGCTCGACTTTCTTGATCTCGCCGACGTAGTGCGTACGCTGCTCGGGATTCTTGAACAGCAACTGCAGGAGCTCGGCCGCGGCTTTCATTTTTTCGGCGAGCTTGTTGAACAGCGTAAAGAAGCCTTCGTCGCGTGGTATGAGCGGCACGGGCCCTGGACTCGAGTTTTTCGTTACGATCCGGTCAAGAACTTACGCCCCGATACCTGCGATCGCTACAAGGGCGATTTTCGCAGATACGGCAGAACACGGATGACAGGATTACTCGGAAGGACACGGTTTCTCGCGGGCGAAACCGGGACACGAGCACCAGTGCCGGACGAGAAAGCAGGGCCGTCCCGGTTTCGCCCGCGAGCATCCGCGTCCCTCGAGGCAATCCCGTCATCCGTGTTCCCGGGTTACCCGCGGAAATCGTTGTCGAAGATTAACCGCGGAAATCGTTGTTAGGCGAAGGCGTCGCGGGCTTCGTTCATGGCCAGACGCCGGCGGTGGAGATCGTCGTTAACGAAGAGCTTGACCAGGATCACCCCGGCGACGAACCCGCCGATATGCGCCCAGACCGCCACCCCGCCCGAGACTTCACGGTTCACGGTCATCAACTGCGGCAGTCCGGCCACCAGCTGCCAGAGGAACCACCAGAGCAGCACCGCCCACGCCGGAACGCGGAACACGCGAATGAAGAGCAGGAACCAGAACAGCATGCGAACGCGAACGTGCGGATAAAGCACCAGGTAGGCGCCCAGCACACCGGAAATGGCCCCCGAAGCGCCAACGGTTGGAATCGGTGACGTGGGATCGAGCACCACGTGCGACGCGGCCGCGATGACACCACACAGCAGGTAGAAAACGAGAAACCGAATGCGGCCCATGCTGTCCTCCACGTTGTTTCCAAAGACCCAGAAGAACAGCAGGTTGCCGAGCAGGTGGCCCCACCCGCCATGCAGAAACATCGACGTGATCGGCGTGAACGTGTTCACCGCCATGTCGTCGATGACGCACGCCATGCCGGGTGCCAGGGGGATGCCAGATCCCAGCGGGGCCTGCCCGGTTATCTCACCGGGCACCATCCCGAGGTTGCAGATGCTGACCGCCAGCGTTTCCTGGTTGAGTCCGGCACCCTGCACGAACACCCAGATCAGGAGGATGGTCAGGATGAGACCGTACGTCGCGATCGGGGTCCTGACCGTCGGGTTCTCGTCGCTCAGCGGAAACATGGTTCAATAAGAAAAGGGGTCAGACACCTTTTTCTGGATCGGAGCGACGCGGAAGGGGTCGGACAATACGGAAAAAGGTGTCTGACCCCTTTTTGGATCTGGCAGATGAAGCGGGTCAAAATGACAGTTCTGCGCGGCCCTGCACTTGCCACTAACGAATGTCTGCGACAGAAGACCAGCTCCAACTCCAGTTCCAGCAAGTATCTACCCGCAACCTGCATCCCTGAGGCTTCGCAATGGCAGACAAGGTAATCGGCATCGACCTCGGCACCACCAACTCGGTGGTCGCGGTTCTCGAGGGTGGCGATCCCGTCGTGATTCCCAACTCGGAAGGCGGCCGGACGACACCGTCGGTCGTTGGCTTCACGAAAGACGGCGAACGCCTCGTCGGCCAGATCGCCAAGCGGCAGGCGGTCACCAACCCGAAGAACACCGTTTTCTCCATCAAGCGATTTATGGGGCGCCGGATCGATGAAGTTCCTGAAGAGATCAAGCGCGTTCCGTACACGGTCGTCGAAGGCCCGAACGGCCTCGCGGCCGTCGAGGTCCAGGGGAAGCGGTACACGCCTCCCGAGATTTCGGCGATGGTGCTCCAGAAGATGCGGCAGACCGCCGAAGACTACCTCGGCCATACCGTATCCAAGGCGGTCATCACCGTTCCGGCTTACTTCAACGACGCGCAGCGTCAGGCGACCAAGGACGCCGGCAAGGTTGCCGGGCTCGAAGTGCTCCGCATCATCAACGAGCCGACGGCTGCCGCACTGGCTTACGGCCTCGACAAGAAAGGCAAGGACGAGAAGATCGCCGTCTTTGACCTGGGCGGCGGCACGTACGACATCTCGGTCCTCGAGCTGTACGACGTCGAAGGCACGCGCCAGTTCGAGGTGAAGGCCACTAACGGCGATACGCACCTCGGTGGTGACGACTTCGACCAGCGTGTTATCGAATGGCTGGTCACCGAGTTCAAGCGCGACCAGGCCATCGACCTTTCGAAGGATGCGATGGCGCTGCAGCGTCTCAAGGAAGCGGCCGAGAAGGCCAAGATGGAGCTGTCGACGACGCAGTCGACGGACATCAACCTGCCCTTCATTACCGCCGATCAATCCGGACCGAAGCACCTCAACTATTCGCTCACCCGGGCGAAGTTCGAGCAGCTTGTCGACGACCTGATCAAGCGCACGATCCCGCCAATGCAGCAGGCCCTGAAAGACGCGGGCCTCGATCCAAAGGACGTGGATGAAGTGATCCTCGTCGGCGGTTCGACGCGCATTCCGAAGATCCAGCAGATCGTGAAGGATTTCTTTGGAAAGGAACCCAACCGGAGCGTGAACCCGGACGAGGTCGTCGGTATCGGCGCCGCAATCCAGGGCGCGGTTCTCACCGGCGAGCAGAAGGACGTCCTCTTGCTCGACGTCACGCCGCTCTCACTGGGCATCGAGACCCTCGGGGGCGTTACCACGGTCCTCATTCCACGCAACACCACGATTCCGACACGGAAGACGGAGACATTCTCCACGGCGGATGACAACCAGACCACCGTCGAGATCCATGTGCTGCAGGGTGAACGTGAGCTGGCTCGGGACAACCGGACCATCGGCAAGTTCACGCTGACGGGCATCCCACCCGCTCCGCGCGGTATGCCTCAGGTCGAGGTTACGTTCGACATCGACGCCAACGGTATCCTGCACGTGTCGGCCAAGGACAAGGCCACGAACAAGGAGCAGAAGATCCGGATCGAGGCGTCGAGTGGCCTGAACAAGGACGAGATCGAGCGCATGGTCCGCGACGCCGAGAAGAACGCGGCCGACGACAAGAAGCGTCGTGAGGACATCGACACGCGCAACCGGCTCGACTCCTTGTCGTACGAGGTCGAGAAGAATGCCAAGGAGTGGTCGGATCGCCTGAGCCCGGAGCTCAAGACGCGCCTCGACACCGCCGTCGAGCGCGCCCGGAAGGCGCATCGCGGCGATGACACGGCGGAGATCAAGGCGGCGATGGACGAACTGTCGGCTGCCTACCAGGAAGCCGGTCGTTCGTTGTACTCGCAGACGCAGGGAAGTGAACCCGGTCCGGGTACCGGTCCGGAGGCCTCAACCCCCACCGATGGAGCACAGCCCGGTGAGGCTAAGCCTGAGGACGTGGTCGAGGCGGACTATGAAATCGTTGATGAGAAAAAGAGTTGATGGGTAAGAAAGCTGAGAGCTGGTAGCTCGAACTGGAGCTGGATGCTGGGATTCCCCCCAGCGCCCGGCTCCAGCTCCCGTCCCCTCGCTCGAAGCCGCCAGAAACGCCCTGACGTCCCCCACCATCGTTTCACCAGCACGGGGTGGCGCGCCAGCGTGATCCTGACCAGCGTGATAGTGGAAGCCAAAGTCACACGTGTCCTTAACAAGGCAACCAGTCGGAACGACACAGTGACTACTCATGTAGAGAGACGCGAGGCTCGCGGGTCCGACGGAGCGCTCGCTGCAGGTCTTGAACTTCATCAGTAGAGAGAAGCCATGAAAAATCCAATTGCTCGAATGACCTTCGGTGGCGCATTGGTGGCCGCGTTCGCAAGCGGCTTGCTGTTCGCCTCGGGTCTTGACCTCACCAAATTCGGATACGCGCAGTCTTCGACGACGCGCACCGCTTCGAACGTGGCGCCGATCGTGCCGCCGTCGGTATCCGATCTCAATACCGCATTCGCCTCCATCGCCGAGCGCGCGACGCCCGCGGTGGTTTCCATTCACTCGGAGCGGACACAGCGGGAGACGACGCAGCGAAATCCGCAGCAGCCGCGCAACCGCCAGCCTCGCTCGCTCGAGGATTTCTTCGGGCAGTTCGATCGTGAGCAGATGCAGCCGCAGGAAGCGAGCGGCTCCGGCTTCATCGTCAGCGAGGATGGGTACATCCTCACCAACAACCACGTCGTGCAGGGGTTCGACCGCGTCGAGGTCACGTTGACCGACCGCCGGACGTTCCCGGCGCGCGTCATTGGCCGCGACGAGACCACCGACGTGGCCGTCCTCAAGATCGACCAGCGCAACCTGCCGTTCGTCTCGCTTGGTGACGACACCGGCACCAGGATCGGCGAGTGGGTCGTCGCGATCGGGAACCCGTTAGGCCTCGACTTCACCGTGACCGCCGGCATCGTGTCCGCGAAGGGTCGCGGCGGCAATGACGTGCGCGTGAACACCAACAACTGGGCCATCACCGACTTCATCCAGACGGACGCGGCGATCAACCCGGGCAACTCGGGTGGACCGCTGGTGAACGTCCGCGGCGAAGTCATCGGCATCAACACGGCGATCGCCAGCCAGACGGGCTATTACTCCGGCTATGGTTTCGCCATCCCCATTACGCTGGCCAAGGAAGTGCTCGATGACTTCATCGAACACGGCCGCATCCGCCGCGCAGTACTCGGCGTCGCGATCCGCGATGCGCAGGCAGAAGATGCCGCGGTCGCTGGCCTGAAGGACGTGACGGGCGTGCTCGTCCAGCCCTTCACGGAAGACAACGAGGACGGACCTGCGCGTCGCGCCGGTATCCAGGCTGGTGACGTCATCGTAAAGGCCGACGGCAAGGACGCCGACCGTGTCAGCACGCTGCAACGAATCATCCGCGCACACGAGCCGGGTGAGACGGTGAATATCGAAGTCATGCGCTATGGTGCGAGGAAGTCGTTCTCGGTTCGACTGGGCGAGGCTTCCGACAGCACGACTCGTGTTGCCTCGAACAACCGTCCGTCTCGTGACGACAACGAGCCCGAGACGACCGGCACGAGTACGGAGAAGCTCGGCATCACCATCGAGCCAATCAGTGACGCTCAGGCGCAGCAGAGCCGCCTGTCGGCCGAGCATCGCGGGTTGCGCGTGGTCGACATCGACCTGAATGGGCCGTCGCGCGAACGGCTGTTCCAGAACGACGTTCTGGTTTCGGTCATCACGTCTGACGGACGAAAGAACCTTCGTTCGGCGCAGGATCTGCAGCAGGTCCTCAACGGGGCCCGCGAGGGAAGCTACCTGAGCCTCCTGGTGTACAACCTCGACCAGGATCAGACGCGAATCGTGAACCTGCGGGTCGGCAAGTAACCGTCAGGAAGTACAAGTGAGGGCCTCGTCGCGAACAGCGGCGAGGCCCTCATTCTTTTCAGAGTCGAGGCAGGAGCGGATTGACGCGGCAAGGTCAACGGCTTGAGAACCGAGTCACCGCGAATCGACGCGGATCTGGAACATGGGGGACAGAGCACGTTTGTCGACCGCGTCTCGACGTCGACCCGCGCCGCTTTGGAAAGCGGGACGGGACCTGATGGCATGACCTCGGCGTCACTTGGCGTCCTTGCGGTTTGTCTTCCAAGCCTCCCACGCGTGCGTGCTGTCACAGTTTGGCTAAACCGTAGCCAGGACTTCATCCATGAGTGCCAGGCCACGATCGAGATCGACTTCGTCGATCACCAGCGGTGGCGCGACGCGTACGACGCTCTTCCCGCAGCCTAACAGGAGCAGGCCCTGCTCGAACGCGGTGTCCACCAGCTTTCGTGATGCCTCGGGGTGGTACTCCTTCGTCGAACGATCCTTGACCAGCTCCATGCCGACCATGAGCCCCTTCCCGCGCACGTCACCGATGATCGGGTGACGTTCGGCGAGCTGGCGGACGCCACGGATCAGGCGCTCGCCCAGCTTCGCCGCATTCGCCATCAGTCCGTTCTCGACCAGGTCGAGTGTCGCGATCGCCGCCGCGCAGCAGAGCGGATTGCCGCCAAACGTCGAGCCGTGCGACCCACCCAACCAGTTGTCGATCGACTCGCGGGCGATGAACGCACCGATCGGCATGCCGGAGCCGAGCCCCTTGGCGCTGAGCAGGATGTCCGGTTCGACGCCGGGTTCCCATTCCGTGGCCCACATCTTCCCGGTCCGGCCAACGCCGCACTGGATCTCGTCGGCCACGAGCAGGATCCCATGCTGGTCGCATAACGAGCGCAACGCACGCAGGAAGCCATCGGGCGGGAACAGGTATCCGCCCTCGCCCTGGATCGGCTCGACGAAGATCGCGGCGACGTCCTTCGGGTCGAGGTGTCGCGTGAAGAGGTCGCCCTCGAGTTCATGCATCACCTGCGCGATGATGCCGGCGTCGTTCATGCCGGCGGGCGCGCGATACCGGTTGGGATACGAGACGTGGTGCACGTCGGGGAGCAGCGGACCGAATCCCGCGTGCTGGCGCGCCTTGCTCGAGGTCAGCGCGAGCGACCCCGTCGTCCGTCCATGAAACGCGCCCTTGAACGCGATGATCGCCGTCCGGCGTGTCGCGTAGCGGGCGAGCTTGATCGCGCCTTCAGTGGCTTCGGTGCCCGAGTTGGTCAGGAAAACGCGCTTGGGCGTCTTGCCCGGCGCGAGGCGCGCCAGCCGCTCGCATAACGCGGCCATGCCCTCGAAATAGAAGTCCGAGCCGCAGATATGGAGGAAATTGGCCGCCGCTTCCTGGACGGCCGCGATGACCTTCGGATGACCGTAGCCGGTGCTCGACACGGCGATCCCGCTCATGAAGTCGAGGAACCGGTTGCCGTCGACATCCTCCACCATCACGCCTTCGCCGCGCGCGATGACGAGCGGGTACTCTTTCAGGTAGGCGTGCGATGTATGAGCCCTGTCCCGGTCGACGATGGCCCTGGCCTTCGGGCCGGGAAGGGGCGTCGAGATGCTGGGATATGCGCGGACAGGCTTCGCCGGTGCGGCGCTGCTGGCGGTTTGCGTCATGCGGAGACTCTGCTGGAGGTGTGGCGCCGCCCTCTGCAGCCTCTACGCGACGCCCGTGAAACCTAACCGTCGTTGTGGGGTTTCCGAACCTGACTCGGCCGTTCGACTACGATCCGGAAGGGAGCATCCCATGCGGTCCACGACCCTGTGCGTCGGCGTGTCATTGGCAATCGCCTGCGCAAGCAGATGAAATCCCCAGCCGTGTCGATCGTCGCCATCATGATCCTTGCTGCCTGCGCGAGCGCGAACAACGCGACTTCGACCGCGGCTGCGCCTGCGCCCGCCGAGGGAACATGGGCGTTCACGGCCTCCCTACCCGGTCAATCCGCAGAAGGCGAGCTGGTGATCGAGCACGACACAGTCTTCGTGCAAAATGCCGCCTACTGCGGGCTCAGTTACCTGACGCCGGGTGAGGTGCGCGTAGTCTGTCGAAGCACGATGGCCATGACAGCGGACTCGCGCTTTCAGGCGCAGCCGGTGGCGATCCTGACGTTCGACCGCCGCAATCCAGCCAGCAGCACGTGGACCATGAGTGTGCCGGTGCGCAGGACCCGGGAAGTGTGTGCTCGCACCGAAATACGCAACGGACGTGAGGTGTGCGTATCGCGAAAAATGGAACCGTACGAGGTGTCGGAAAGGCGGACGGGGCGCGTCACGGTTCGGCGTGTACCTTGAGTTCTTCGCCCCCGTGCGTAGCAATGTGCAAGGCTGTCAACACCGGATGCGCGAATTTCCCGAGAATCAGAACCGTCTCGATCCGTCAGCTTCCGCGTCGTCCGCGATCTGGTTTTCTTGCGTTACCGCGTAATCGC
>CAMPKM010000040.1 GCA_946887155.1 uncultured Gemmatimonadota bacterium | reverse complement strand
CCTCCCACTCGTGCGCGCTGTAATAATCAAGGATCTTCGGGAGAACGTGTGGGTGGAATCTGAGATGTCCAACGCCAGTCGGGGACTGTTGTCGTAGAAGGAATACCGAATCGTTGACGTCCAAATCCGTCGCGTTTTCGCGAGATCCGCGTCCAGGTATTCCTGCTTCTCCGCCTTCAGCTATCGGCCAGCCGCTGGCGTCAGAACGCCACCCCGACCCCGGGCAGCAGCAATTGCCGCGCGCCCGCGATGGGCGAACTCAGTTGAACGACACGCATCGACAGCGTCGGAACGAGTCGATTCCGGCTTCGCGGCACCCAGTCGATGCCTAACAAGCCGGCCACGCTGCTTCGGTTCTCCAGCCCTTCCCCACCGGTCGCGCCGGCAAACCCCACGCCGCCCGACACACGGAGGTCGCTGCCACCCACCCAGTTGTAGATCGATGGCATGATCCCGAACAGCATGTTCGGCGTGGACCGGGTTTCACACACGGCATTCGCGATGCACCCCGGAATGGACGTTGCACCACCCATCGGCGTCAACGTGAACGCCGTGAGCTCACCGCCGGTGGATCGCGTGAAGTCACGACGGATGTTCAGCTGCATGACCGCCGCGCCAAAACTTCCACCCCAGCCGCTGAAGTTCACGAAACTCGGACTGACCGTCAGGGAGATGGTAGTGCCTTCCTGGGCGCGAACAGTCGCGGGGATGGCCAGCGACGCGAATAGCGCCAAGATGAACGACGAACGCGACACGTGACCTCCCGGGGTTGTCTCTATTGACGCACGATCGCCCGGCACACCCCGACGCGCAACGGGCCCCAAGGCTCCCGTTCCGGCAAACTCTTCGTCAGGTTCCACCGTTGTGGAGTAGCGAAGGGACCAGAGGAGCGTCTGACCGCATGAAACGCCGCAATATCATCGGTATCCTGATCATTGTCCTTGCGACGCTGGCTGCGCCCCGGGAGGCGCACGCGTGGAGTCGCGACGGTCACCGGATCGTGTGCCGGATCGCCTGGCAGCTACTCGACGGTCCGCGACGTGCCGAGATCGACCGCCTGACGAGCGCGTACCGCGATCCCGACGGCCAACCGATCGCCAACTACTTCGACGCCTGTGCATGGGCCGACGCGGTTCGGTCAAAGGCCAATGGCTCGCCACTCTGGCGGCGACTCACTGGCTTCGAAACCTGGCACTACGCCAACGTCCCCCGCACGACCACGCGCCTGACGACGCCGCCTTGCCAGGTGCCGTGCGTCATCAGCGCCGTTGAGGTTCACGGCGACTCCCTGTCGAGAGCGTCAAGTGAACTGGCGAGGACCGAAGCGCTGTTTTTCCTCAGCCACTGGGTAGCCGACCTGCATCAGCCGCTCCATGTCAGCTACGCCGACGATCGCGGTGGAAATGGCATCAGGCCGATCGGTGGTGGCTTTTACCCGGCGTCGAACCTGCACGCCACGTGGGACGCCGGGATCACCGGCAAGTTGTTCGATTCCAGCGAGTGGCACGAGTTCGCCGACCGGCTTGCCGCGGACATTTCGCCTGAACAGCGCGCGAACTGGGTTCGCGGTACGCCGACGGACTGGGCGCAGGAATCGTACGACATTGTGACATCGCAACAGTTCCAGTATTGCGAGTGGCAGGTGATCGGTGGTGCCCGGACCTGCGCTTCCATGCCTGGCCGAAGAGTACTCGGTGACGCGTACCAGAACACGTTTGGTCCCGTCGTCATTCGCCGACTGCAGCAGGCTGGCGTGCGCCTCGCCGAAGTGCTGCTCAGGCACCTGCCACTGACGTCATGATGACAAGCAGCATCGGCGCCCCTTTCCCGGACGATACATGCGACTGAGTGACGAGGAACTCCGCGACGTCCTGATACGCGCCGAAGAGATCGAGCGTGGCGCGCGGACCGCCGATACCATGCAGGCCGAGTTCGAAGCCGTCATCGGCGCGGGCGAGGCTGTGGGGCTGAGCCGCGTCGCCGTCGAACGCGCACTTCGCGAGCGCGTGGAACTCGTGACGACTCCACCAGCCATTGGATCGCTGGTATTTGCTCGATCCGCCGACGGCAAGTTCTACGTTGCCGAGGTGATCTCAGGGGATCAGAGCGACATCAGAGTTCGTTACCTCCGCGGAAGCGAGCATACCGTGGCGCTCGACCAGTTGCGCCCATGCGCACTCCTGCCCGGTGAAAAGGTGATGGTGAACTGGCCGTGGTGGGGACCATGGAACTGCACGATCGTTTCGTACGACAGCGCGAGGCAGAAGGTGAAGCTCACCGATGGCTGGGGATACACGAAAACGTTCCCGCTCTCGGAGGTCTGGCAGAGTGGGAAGAAGGCGTGGAGCGAGCGGTTTCGTGTCGCGGCGACCTGGATGAGTGTCGGCATCGGACTGGGAGCGCTGGTAGGAACGAGCCTGACGTTCCTGTTCCTTCGCTGAAGTCGCGATGGTGAAGTCGGGCACGCGCACCCGGGCCGTCGTGATCGTGACGGTAACGGCAATGGCGGTGACCGTTTTCTGGCGCACCGCCTACCCGACGATCGCATGGTGGGATTCCGGCAGCTACACCACCGCCGCCGCGACACTCGGCCTCACGTCACCGCCAGGATCGGTGCTGCTCACCATTCTCGGCTGGATCGTGACGCGACTTCCAAGTCCCTTCCCCGTCGCGCAGACGCTCAACTACCTCGCTGGCATCCTTGCCGCGATTGCCGCTGCGTTGCTGGTCGTCATCGCCGTGCGGATCAACACTGTTTTGGCGCGATCCAGAGCGGGAAACGATGGCACCGTCGCTATCGGCGCAGGGATCGGCGCGTTGACGCTCGCCTTCAGTGTCACGTTGTGGGACCACGCGATCAGGTTCACTCCGTACGTGTTGACCGTCGTGTTCACCGCGCTGATCCTGCTCACCCTGGTTCGCTGGTGGCAGGTCGCGGAGGATCCTGGCGCGTGGCGCTGGCTGCTCCTGCTCACCTTCCTGTTCGGCCTGGACTTCAGCGTTCATCGAACGAACGCGCTTCTGATGCCCGGCGCGGTGGTGTGGATTCTCGTCAGGCACCCGCGGACGCTTCTGGGCGCTCGATCGTGGGCCGCCGCCGTCGGCGGCATGGCTGCCGGCCTGTCGTTTCACCTGATCGTGATGCCGATCAGTGCGCACACGTCTTCGCCGCTCAACATGTTCCAACCGGACTCGTGGTCGCGCTTCTGGGACTACGTGTCGCTCGCGCAGACCGGAGGAAACTTTCAGCTCCGCCTGTGGCCCCGGAATTCGCCGTTCTGGACGAATCAGGTCGCGGATCTGGTAAGGGTGTTCTTCGCGAACTTCGCCCACCACGCTTCTGCGTTCGGTGCGCTGGGATGGATGCCGATCGTTGCCGGCGTTGGCGGCATGGTCGTTATGTGGCGTCGTTCGCCACGATTCGGCTTTGCCTGGACGACGCTCTGGCTTCTCCAGGCAGCGGCGACCGTGATCTACTTCAACATTCCGGAGAACTACTTCAGATCGCTCGACCGGCATTATCTCCCGGTCCTGATGACGTTCGCCGTGGCTGTCGCGCTGGGAGCGGGAGCGCTGTTCCAGCTCCTTGCCTCGCTCTGGAAACGGAGTCCCGCTCTCGCCGGCCTGAGCGCCGTAGCGATGCTCATCATGCCCGCGGCGCAGGTCGTCGCCAACTGGTCCATCAACGATGCGTCGCACCGCTACTTTGCGCGCGACTACGCGATGAACGCGCTTCTAGGTCTTCCCCGAAATGCGTTCTACTTCACGGTTGGTGATAACGACACCTTCCCCATCATGTACGCGCAGTCGGTGGAAGGCGTGCGGACCGACGTGCGACTCATCAACCTGTCGCTGGCCAACACGGACTGGTTCATCGAGCAGGCGCGGAAGCGCGACGCGTCTTTTCCCGTTCGCGGGACATCGAGCGAACGACGCGCCGCGAACGCACAGGTCTGGAGAGACAGTTCGTTGGGCATCCGCGTGAACGAACCGGCAAGGAACGGCCAATCCGTGGATTCAGTCATGTTCAAGCCGCGGCCCGATTTCGGCAACCAGCCCTTGCCTGCCGACGACGTGGTGCTCGATATCGTACGTTCCTCGTCGTTTGCCGTACCCGTAACGATCTCGAGGACGGCTGGATCCAGCGGACTCGCCTGGCTGCGACCTAACGCGCGACCCGACGGCATGCACTGGACGATCGTCCCGCAGCGCAATCCGGCCGCCGATCCGGAACTCCTGCGTGAAAACCTCCTGCAGCGCAACGAGTATCGCGGTTGTGCCGACTCGACGATCGTGCTCGACGATGTCACGCGCGTCATGGGTTCACTCTATCGTGACGCATTCGTGCCATTGCTCGAGGCGGAGGCCGGCGCGGGCGCCATCAGCGATTGCCTGGCGCTTGCCGCGCGCGTCGACAGCCTGCTGCCGCCGCGCCGTCTGGCGGGCTCCGGGTCCATGCCGCAGGCGCTCGATCTCTCCTGCCGCCGCTGAGCGCTACAGGCGTTTCAGCTCACCACCAATGATGACGTGAACGCGCCAGCCTAACAAGGCGGCCACCGCCACCAGGCCGGCGACCAGTCCCCACCAGATCCCCACCGCTCCCAGCGACCGCGAGAAGCAGAGCCACGCGCCGAGCGGCAATCCGATGAACGCGTACCCGGCCAGGTTCGCCCACATCGGCACGCGCGTGTCGCCCGCCCCGCGAAGGATACCGGCCGACACTCCCTGAATGCCGTCGAACACCTGGAACACACCGGCAATCGGGATCAGGACGGAAGCGACGGCGATGATCTGCGGATCGGCAGTGAACACGCGGGCAAGCATCGGGGCCATGGTGACCAGCACCACCGCGGTGACCGACATGAAACCGACGCCGCAGGCCAGGGCAGCCCCGGCCTCCCGCCGCGCCGCCTCCGCATCGCCGCGCCCCACCGCATGGCCGACCAGCACCGCGGCCGCCGCCGACACGCCTAACGGCACCATGTAGGTGAGCGCCGCCAGCATGAGCGCGATCTGGTGGCCGGCCAGCGGCAATGTGCCCAGCAGCCCGACCAGCAGCAGTGCCACGCTGAACGCCGTGAACTCGATCCAGAGTTGCAGGCCGATGGGAAACCCGATTCGCACCATGCGCCAGAGCGGCGCCATGGCGAGGTCGGCTCGGCTCCATCGGCGCAGGAAGGGTACGAGTGCCTGACGACAACCCCACAACAGCAGGATCGCCATCAACCAGCGGCAGATCATCGTGGCCCAGGCCGAGCCCGCGACACCCATCGGCGCGAAGCCGAACTTTCCGAACACCATCATCCAGTCGAGGATCGCGTTCGCCACGTTGGCGATGACCACCGCCACGACGATCGGGCGCACCAAAGCAAAGGCCTGCACGGTCTGCCGGAGCGCGATGAATGCGAGATACGGCAGCACGCCGCCGATGCTGATCCGGACGTACTGGGCCGCCGTAGGAACGATCTCGGGAGGCTGGCGCAGCAGGCCCAGCACCGGTTCGCCCGGTAACAGCAGGAGCGAGAGCGGCAGCGATGCGGCGACGCACAACACGAGTCCCCGCTGGACCGAACGCTCGATCGCTTCGGTGTCCTTTGCGCCCACCGCCTGCGCCACGAGCGGGTCGAGGGCCATCAGCGTGCCTTGGCCGAGCGTAACGACGCTGTTGAAGTACATGTTCCCCAGCGCCACGGCTGCCAGGCCCTCTGCGGAGTAACGACCAACGATCGCCGCATCTACCACGCCCATCAGCATCAGCCCGACCTGCACGACGACGATTGGCGCCGAGAGCCGTGCAACGTCCCGGACCTCGGCGCGACTCGGGATTCGAAGCGCCCTCCCCATCTAAAAAACGGTTACCGCGGCACAGCAGAACACGGACGTCACCGCTTCAATGGATGATCGCCAGCACACACAAGCAATGCTGTTCCCGGCTGTTTCCGTACCGTCCGCGTCTTCCGTGATCGCCGTGTCTGCGAAAATCGATCTATTCCCACTCAATCGTTGCCGGTGGCTTCGACGACACGTCGTAGACCACGCGGTTCACACCCTTCACTTCATTGATGATGCGGGATGAAATCCGCGCCATCGCGTCATGCGGGAAGGGAAACCAGTCGGCGGTCATGCCATCGGTGCTGGTCACCGCCCGCAGGGCGACAACGTTTTCGTACGTGCGATAGTCGCCCATCACCCCGACGGAGCGCACCGGCAGCAGCACGGCGAACGCTTGCCAGATGTCGTCGTACAGCCCGGCCGCGCGAATTTCCTCGAGATAAATGGCGTCCGCCTGACGAAGGACGTCGAGCTTTTCGACCGTCAGGTCGGAGAGCACGCGAATACCGAGTCCCGGCCCCGGGAACGGGTGACGGCCGACCATTTCCTCCGGCAGGCCAAGCTCGCGGCCGACATTGCGCACTTCGTCCTTGAACAGTTCGCGCAGCGGCTCGATCAGCGCAAACGGCATGTCGGGACGCAGTCCGCCCACGTTGTGGTGCGTCTTGATGGTGACCGACGGGCCACCGCGCGGCGAAACGCTCTCGATGACGTCGGGATACAGTGTCCCCTGCACCAGGAACCTGACGTCATCTCCCACATCCTTCGACGCGGCTTCGAAGACGTCGATGAAGGTGTGGCCGATGATCCGCCGCTTCTCCTCCGGATCTTCGATGCCCTTCAGGGCTGACAGGAACCGGTCTTCGGCGCGAATCGTGACGAGGTTGATGCCGTGGTTGGCGCGGAACATCCGTTCGACTTGCTCGCGCTCGTGGAGCCGCAGCAGGCCATTGTCGACAAAAATGCAGGTGAGCTGGTCGCCGATCGCGCGGTGCACGAGCATCGCCGCCACCGACGAGTCGACGCCGCCGGACAACCCGCAGATGACGCGCGACGAACCGACCAGTGTGCGGATTTTCTCGACTTCTTCCGCAATGAAGGCGCCGGGCGTCCACGTCGGTTTGGCCTCGCAGATCCCGAACAGGAAGTTCGCGATGATGTCCCTGCCGCGAAGCGAGTGCGCGACTTCGGGGTGAAACTGCACGCCGAAGATTGGCCGCGACCCATGCCGGAACGCGGCAAACCGGCTGTTGTCACTCCGGCCGGTGGCGAAGTATCCCTCCGGCAGCGCCTCCACCTGGTCGCCGTGACTCATCCAGACCTGCGTTTCCTCATGACCGGCGAATCCCTCGAACAGGCCGGCCGGCTCTTCGATCTCGAGCATCGCCCGACCGTATTCCCGCTCGCTGGCCGGCGTGATGCGCCCGCCTTCGAGGTGGACGATCAGGTTCATCCCGTAGCAGACGCCTAACACGGGAGCCAGGTCGAGTATCTCGCGCGGCGCCGTCGGCGCTCCTTCATCATATACTGAATTGGGCCCGCCGCTGAGGATGATGCCGGTCGGTCGCCAGTTCCGGATCCAGTCGAGCGTGACGTGCGGCGGGTGGATCTCGGAATACACGCGCGCCTCGCGCACGCGGCGCGCAATCAACTGCGTGAACTGGGAACCGTAGTCGATGATGAGGATCCGGCTCCCGGACGTCGGATCGGTCATGCCTGGTCCGGCAACTGGATGAACTCCACCTTGCGGGTGTCGAGGTCGAGGATCGCGGCCGATGGTACGCCGTGCAGCCAGCCGCAGGCTTCGCCGGGATTCACGATCAGCGTTTCGCCGCGCGTCTTCATTTCCTCGCGATGCGTGAAGCCGTGGATCACGATGCCGTGCTGCTCGATCGAGCGCGTCGAAACGTCGGCGATATCGTGCACGAGCAGGATGTGCTGGCCCGATACTTCCATGCTGTGCGGTGACTCGAACAGTTCGATGCCGAACCCGGTGGCGGCGTACGCCTTGAGTCCTTCGTGATCACCATCGTTGCGGCCGAATACACCGGCCGTGGCCACGTTATGCTCGAGCAGCGGCTTCAGCGCAAACGGGGCGCAGAAATCGCCGGCATGCAGAATCATGCCCACGCCGCGGGACAACATCTGGCGGATCAATCCATCAATCGCGGGAAGACGGTCGTGTGTGTCCGCCAGCAGGCCGATCCGCATCAGGCAGTCCTCCATTCCAGGGCAAGTCGTTCCAGCCTGATCAGGTCGTGGTACTCTTCACGCTCGGTGGCCAGCGCCCATTTCTCGCCGTCGACCAGAACTTCCGCGGCACGCGGACGCGCATTGTAGTTCGACGCCATGCTGTAGCCGTACGCGCCGGCGGTGCGCACCGCCAGAAGGTCACCGGCTTCGATGTCCGGCATCTCGCGATCGAGCGCGAGAAAGTCGCCGCTCTCGCAGACCGGCCCCACCACATCGATCCGGACCACCGATCGCTGTCGCGGCCGCACCGGCTCGATGTGATGGTATGCCTGGTAATGCGAAGGCCGGAGCAACTCGGTCATCCCGGCATCCGTCACGGCGATTTCGCGTCCGCCGCTCCGCTTCCGGTACAGCACGCGCGTCAGCAGCGTCCCCGAATCGGCAACCAGGAACCGGCCCGGCTCGACGAGGATCTCGAGGCGCGTGCGCTTCGCCACGTCGCGGACGATGCGCCCATAGGCTTCGAGATCCGGTGGTTTCTCGTTCTCGTAAGGCACCGCCAGGCCGCCACCAATATCGAGATAGCGAACGGTCGTGATGCCCTCGCCTCGCACCGTCTGCAGGAGACTCGTTATGCGTTCGAGTCCGCGCTCGTAGGCCTCCAGCTCGGCCAGCTGCGACCCGACGTGCATATCGAGCCCGGCCAGTTCCAGCCACGGCAGCGATGCCGCCAGCCGAGCCGCCGACTGGCCCTCGTCCCAGGGAATGCCGAACTTGTGGCCCTTGCCCCCGGTTCGGATGTACGCGTGCGGCGAATCGACGGTAATCTCCGGATTCAGGCGCAAGCCCACCGGGATCTTCCGCTTCCGCTCGCAGGCGAGTCCGTCGAGCAACCGCAGCTCCGCCTCAGACTCCACGTTCACCAGCCGCACGCCGGCGTCTATTGCCTCACCCAGTTCGCGCGCGCTCTTGCCCACACCGCCGAACACGACGTCCTCCGGCGCGAAACCGGCATGCAGCGCGCGGAACAGTTCGCCGCCCGACACCACTTCGGCGCCGCCGCCCGCCGACCGGATGACGCGCAGGATGGCCCAGTTGGCGTTGGCCTTCAGCGAGTAGTGAATGCGATGCGGCACACCGGAGAGCGCCTTGTCCAGTCGCCTGAACTGATCCCGGATCGTCGCCGACGAATACACGTACGCCGGCGTTCCGATGGCCTCGGCGAGCGCATCGAGCTTCACGCCTTCGCAGGCCAGCGTTCCTTCGCGAAGTTCGAGCACCGGCGTCAGTACGACCGTGCCCACACGACTTCGTGCTTTGCGGCTTCTCCGGTGACCATGCAGCGTGCGGGTTTGGGTGAGGTCTGGAATTCGGCGTCAGGCAGGCAGCGGATCGTCGCCTTCGTCTCGGCCTTTACCCTGGCTTCGACCGCCGGATCGCCGTTCCAGCCGGCGTACACAAATGCCCCTTCACCTTCCATCAATTCACGGAAGCGATCGTACGTCACCGGCTCGCGGATGCTGTTCTTTTCGCGCCGATCGCGCGCCGCGGCCAGCATCTGCTTCTGGATGTCATCGAGCAACGCGCCCACAGCCGGCGCCAGGCCGTCCAGCGGCAGCGACGTCTTTTCGCGGTTGTCCCGGCGCGCGGCGACGCACGCGTTCTTGTCGAGGTCCCGTGGACCGAGCTCGATGCGCAGCGGGATGCCTCGCAGTTCCCACTCGTAGTACTTCGCGCCCGGCTTGATCCCCTCGCGCGAGTCGATGCGGACACGAATGCGATCGTCGCCACGGCCGTCCCACCCCGCGAGATGATCACGCAGCCGGTTGGCGGCTTCGAGCAGGCGGCTCCGCTCCTCGTCGCTCTTCCAGATGGGAACCACGACGACTTCGATGGGTGCCAGCCGCGGAGGCGTGCGAAGTCCGTTGTCATCTCCGTGCGTCATGACCAGTCCACCGACCAGCCGTGTGGACACACCCCAACTGGTGTTCCACGCGTGCTCGATGCTCCCCGATTCGGACTGGAACTGCAGCTCGAACGCCTTGGCGAAATTCTGGCCGAGGTTGTGCGATGTCCCGGCCTGCAGCGCCTTGTTGTCCTGCATCATCGCTTCACAGGAGTACGTCCGCAGGGCGCCGGCAAACTTTTCCGACTGTGTCTTCAGCCCGGTCAGCACCGGCATGGCCATCCATTCTTCCATGAACTGCCGGTAGAGGCCCAGGATGAGGCGCGTCTCTTCTTCGGCCTCATCGTGGGTGGCGTGCGCCGTGTGTCCTTCCTGCCAGAGGAACTCGAGCGTGCGCAGGAACAGCCGCGTTCGCATTTCCCAGCGCACGACGTTGGCCCACTGGTTGATCTTGATGGGAAGGTCGCGATAACTCTGCACCCACTTCGCGTACATCGAGTAAATGATCGTTTCCGACGTCGGTCGCACGACCAGCGGCTCCGCCAGCTTCTCGCCGCCGCCATGCGTGACGACCGCCGCCTCCGGCGCAAAGCCCTCGACGTGTTCCGCCTCCTTGTGCAGGAAGCTTTCCGGAATGAACAGCGGGAAGTAGGCGTTTTCGTGGCCCGTCGCCTTGAACATGGCATCGAGCGCGCGCTGCATCCGCTCCCAGATTCCGTATCCATTCGGGCGAATGACCATGCACCCGCGTACCGGCGAATAATCTGCCAGCTCGGCGCGCAGCACCAGCTCATTGTACCAGGCACTGAAATCTGCCTGACGAGTAGTCAACTTCCTGTCGTCTGCCATTTGCTCCTGACTCGTGATGCGGGACTCGTGACGTCGTGACCGGCGGAGCCGGACTATGCGGCGGGCTCGAAATCGGGTCGAACGGACCGCGGGTGTGCCTTGAGGACCTTGAGCAGGTCTGCCGGTTCCAGCAGTGCATCTCCGATGATGTCGCCCAGCGTCCGCTCATTCGAGACGGCACTGACGAATCCCGCCCCCGCCCCGTCGCGCAGCATCACCCGGATTCCATTGGCTGACGGCCGGATTTCCACGATGTACTTCGCTTCGGTGCTCCATGCCGCCTTTCGCTGCTTGCTCATCGAACTGCGGCGAAACGCGTACTCCACCGACGCACCGAGGCTTCGCATGGACGTCGCCAGCCGGATGACTTCGGCATCGGTAACCGGGTCTTCGGCCGCCACGTAAAAATCCGACCCGACGTGTTCCGAGGGCATGAGGTTGCGCGCGCGAAGGAGCTCTCCGAGGACGACATCACCCATGCCGAATCCGAGGGCCGGCAGGTGCACACCACCAAGGTCGTTCAGCAGGTTGTCGTAGCGCCCGCCACCGCAGATCGCGCGAAACTCGCCTTTCCGGTCGAACAACTCGAACACGATACCTGTGTAATACGCGAGGCCTCGAACGATCGACAGGTCGAACCTGACCCAGTCGCCGAGTCCGTGGGCATCCATCAGCGACAGGTACTGTTCGATGCGATCGAGTCCCTCGGCCACCTGGCTGTCACTGCCGTGTTCGCGGCGCAGGGAACCGAGGTCCGAGGCGGAAACCGCGGCCAGCATGTTGATCGCGACCGATTCCGTGACGCCCGCCTTCTGCAGCCGTTCGATCAGGACCACGTGAGGGTCGCGCTCGATCTTGTCGATCGCTGCATACGCCGCTCCCATCGACTCGTCAGGCACCCCCCACACCCTGAGCAGGGCGGCAAGCAGCCGGCGGTCGGAGATGCGTGCGGCGACGTCGCCCGCGCCAAGTCCGCAGGCGCGCATGATCTCGATCGCGACCGCCAGCAGCTCGGCATCGGCCGTGACGTCCGCTTCGCCGACGATGTCCACGTTCAACTGGAAGTGCTCACGCAGGCGCCCCTTCTGCTGCCGCTCGTAGCGGAACAACTGGGGCACCGAGTACCACCGGACCGGCTTGCGCAACGAGCTGGCCCTGGCGGCCACCATCCGCGCGAACGTGGGCGTCATCTCGGGGCGTAACGCCACCTCGCGCCCGCCCTTGTCCGTGAAATTGTACAACTGGCCGACGATCTCCTCGCCGCTCTTTTTCGTGTAGAGATCGAGCGATTCCAGCGGGGGACCGTCGTATTGCTCGAACCCGAATCGGCGCGCGACAAGGTGCCATGCGCGAAACACGTGTTCGCGTTCGGCAAGTTCCCTTGGGTAGAAATCGCGAAATCCGGGGAGCGCTCCTGCTGACATTGGGGAAAGCTACCCGGCGAGCGGATCGACCTGCAAGCGAGCCATCGCGTCGCCCACCGTGTGGAAAGAACCGGTGACGAGGACTGTTGCCGCCAGGGTTGACGCCGTGTGAATCGCGCGATCGAAGTCGGGCTCGAGCACCGCCGACCAGCCTCGTGATCGCGCATAGTCCGCGGCCTCCGTGACATTCCAGGCACGACTCGCCGGTGCGGTCGGAGCCGATGTCAGCACGAACACGTCGACCACTGGCGCCAGTGCACCCATGACGCCTCGCCAATCCTTGTCGGTGAGGACGGTCAGCAACGCCGCCACCGGCTTCGGTTCGTTCACCGTCTCGAGCGTCGACGCCAGGACGGCGGCCCCGTCGGGATTGTGCGCCACGTCGAAGATGAATTGACCCTCGCGGTGAAAGCGGCCCGGCAGCTTCACCGCGGCCAGCGCTTCGGCTGCGTCGGCCAGGGAAACAGACCATGGGGCGCCGGCGACGTGCAGGAGCAGCAGGGCAAACGCCGCATTCGACGCCTGGTGCGCTCCCGCCAGCGGCGTGCGCAACCGCCGTGACTCACCACCCAGTGTCAGGTCGAACTGCGTGCCGGTGCCACTGACCGTGACGTTGGACGGCGGTGCGTCCCGCCAGACGTCGGCCACCGCGGAGACGCCGCGCTCCGCCGCAAAGCGTTTCAGCAGCGCCGCGACCTCGGTGGACGGTTCGCCGATGCCCGCCGGCACGCCGGGCTTGAAGATCCCCGCCTTCTCGAACGCGATGGATTCCCGCGTATTACCGAGGTACTCGACATGATCGATGCCGATCGACGTGACGCCGGCCGCCACCGGCCTAACGACATTGGTGGAGTCGAGCCGGCCGCCCAGGCCGGTCTCGATGACCGCGACGTCCACGCCCGCGTGC
>CAMPKM010000039.1 GCA_946887155.1 uncultured Gemmatimonadota bacterium | reverse complement strand
GTACTGACGGTGACCCGGCGCTCGTGGCGCCCGCACTCCGGCGTGCGCTGCTTCCGGCCCTGCCCGGCGCGCTCCACCTCTCTGCCCGCCCGTTAGGCGCGTCGGTGGACCGTGCCTTGCGCCCATGGCGGCTCGGCGCCACCATGTTCAGCGCGTTCGGCGCGTTAGGCCTGCTCATCGCGATGATGGGATTGTTCAGCGCGCTGGCGTACGCCGTCAGCCAGCGCCGGCGCGAGTTCGGCGTCCGCGTGGCCCTTGGCGCGCGAACGTCGGGCATCGTGCGCATGGTAATCGGCCAGGGTCTCAGGCTGGTCGTGATCGGACTCGCCGTCGGCGTCGCGGTCGCGTTCGCCGCGGGGAGCAGGCTCGCTCCGCTCCTGATGGGCGTTGGTCCCCGCGACCCGGTGGTGACAGCAAGCGTGGTGCTCGCGCTCGCCGTCACGGCGATGTGCGCCGGCCTCATTCCCGCCTGGCGTGCCGCGCGCGTGGACCCAACCGAAGCGCTGAGAAGCGACTGACAAGACGTTCCCGAGTGCGGCCGGCCCTTGCTGACGCAGGGGGCCGGTTCGGCGTACCCCACAGCGTGACGCTTCTGTCAGGTGCGTCAATTACTTCCTGACCGCGGTCGAAGGTGTACGTCGCGCTGGCGCGAGGCCAAAACGGAATGGATCCGCGCCGATTCGCGTGATCTGCGCCGACTCGGTTCTCCGGCCGTTGACCTGCCGCGCTGATCCGCCCTCGCGGCCACCAAGAGCAATCCTCTTTTCGAAGAGCACCAGACAGCAGTTATGAACTGTACGCCTACCCTCCCAGGGAGAGCACCGGGCTGGCGCTCTTTACGCACGCGAAAGTCGTTCAGTAGACCTAACGGCGGTTGTTATTTTCCTGACCTGCCGCGTCCATCCTGCCGAAAGCGACTACCCGGTCCTGGTGTCCCTCTCGCTTCTCAGCAGTTCGTCGTAATCGGCGGGGGTGTCGATGTCCACCGGTTCCGGATCCGTGACATCGATCATCGTTACCCGGGACGGATCGGCGGCGATGAGGTCGCGGGCGCCTTGGTCACCCGACAAGCCGCATAACGCCGAAAACATCGAGGAATCGAAGAGCACCGGGTTGCCGCGCTGGCCGCGATACCGGGGCGCGACAACGGGCCCGCCGCCGGATCGCCACGCCTTCACCACGCGCTCGACCACGTGCACCGGGACCGCCGGCTGGTCGCCCAGCACCATCAGCGCCGCCCCGACGTTAGGCGGCAGCGCCGCCACGCCGGTCGCCACCGACGAGGAGAGCCCGCGATCGGGGTCCGGGTTTTCCACCCAGACCACCGACGCGCCACTCACCGACGCCCGGATCGCTTCCCCATCCGGGCCGCCGACCACCATCAGGTAGTCCACGCCCACTTCGAGCATGGCGTCCACCACGCTCCGCACCACCGTGGACGTCCCGTACGGGGCGAGCAGCTTCTGTGCCCCGAACCGGCTTGCCCGGCCCGCCGCGAGAATAATCGCCGCCACCGGCCGCGAGCGGTCCGCGCTCGGCAGCTGGTGCGCCCGGCGGTGCAGCATCACGCCCGCGTGCAGGACGGTCAACGGCAGCCGGATGCAGTTCCGTCTCGCCTCCGGTACGTCCGCGCCTAACGTCCGGAGCAGGTCATCGACGGTCAGCGTGTCGACTTCATCGAGCCACGCCCCCGTCGCCAGTTCGGTGAGCACCGATGCCGACGCCACGCACAGCGCGCAGGCATTGGCCGAGAACTTTGCCTCAGCGACCCGCGTGCCCTCGAGCCGCAGCTCCACGCGCACCCGGTCGCCGCACAACTGGTTCACGCCCTCTTCCGACACCGTGGGATGCACCATCGGCCCGCGATTCCGCGGATGCCGGAAATGGTCCACGAGGATCCTGCCGTAGGGACTCGTCATCTCAATCCACCGCTCCCCGTTCCTGCCGCGGCCGGTACGGGGGGAACCGGGCAGCGACGTCGCGCGTCAGCAATCCTCCCATACCTAACGATGCCAACCATTGTGAGTCCACCGGCAAGCCAGCGAGGAGGCGCGGCAGGACCAGGTCGAATACCGTCGCGCGTGAGAACAGTCCGCAGGACGGCATGCCCACCACGGGAACGCGCCCGAGTCGCCCGAGCCAGAGCAGGCTCCCGGGATGCGCCGGCACGCCGACCCGCTCCACCTCGCCGTGCAGCAGCCGGATGGCCTCGAACGCCGGATCGAGCGGATCCATCGCCAGCGTCCCGGCGACCGCGACCATCCCGACGCCGGCGCCCACCGCGCCATCCAGCGCCGCCGCGATCGACCGGGCGTTGCGCGGGACTACACAGGGCTCGAGCATCGTGGACCCGAACCAGGCGGCTTTCTCTTCCAGCGCCCGCCGGAATCGGTCGAGCGCCGACGACCCTAACGACTCCTGCACCACCACGCCGATCCGCACGGGCAGGAATGGACGGACCGCCACCAGCCCTGCACTTGCCGTTGCCGCGCGGACGCCCTGCTCCAGCGCATCTTCTGACACGACAAAGGGAATGATCTTGGCGCGTGCAATCACTTCGCCGGCATCCACGACCTGCCCGTCGGTGACGGTGTAAACCGCGAGGTCGCCCGAGGCATTGACGGCCAGCAGTGCCTCACGCCGTACCTCGACGATGCCCCGGGTTCGCGAAATCAGCGGCCAATGCCCTCCCGCCGCCTCGCCAGCCAGGACGCCGGGACCCGCAGCGGATGCCGCCAGCCGTGTCCCAGCGTCGAACTCGAGCAGGTCGCCACGGTCCGGCCGGATGACATGCAGCGTATCCCAGGAAAGGCCCTCCAGCACCACACGTTCATCTTCGCCGATCAACGTCCCGCGACCCAGCACGACTCGGCCGAGCGAATCACGCACGTCCGCGACCAGCACCGCGCCATTCAGACGACTCGCGTCCGGCCGGCGCACGACCTCGGCCTTCATGCCTGTCGTTCACGCATCGGGCCACCGCCGCGCCCGTGATGTACGGCCACCGCCTCGGCGAGCACGCTCAGTGCAATCTCTTCGGGCGTCGTCCCGCCGATATCGAGCCCCACCGGGATGCGCACCCGCGCCAGCGATTCCGCCGGCACGCCCTCGCCGGCCAGGAAGTCCAGCAACGCGCGGCCACGGCGGCGACTTCCCAGCACGCCGACGTAGGCCGCGTCACTCTCCAGCACCGCCCGCAGGACCGGCAGGTCGTACTTGTAGTCGTGCGAAAGCAGGACCACCAGCGATTCCCTGCCTAACGGCATACGCTCGGCCAGCTCCGACGGCATTCCAACCAGTAACTCGTCCGCCAGGGGAAATCGCTCGCGGGTGGCGAACCGGTCCCGGCCGTCGACGACGACGGTGCGCAATCCCATGACGCGACCCATGGCGACCAGTGGCATCGCCACGTGCGTAGCACCGAAGACAATGAGCGTCAGCGGCGGAGCGTGGCGCTCGAAATAGAGGCGCGTTCCGCCAACCTCGCGCACGCCTGACGACCCGCCCGCCAGCAACGTCGCGGCCTCGCGGGCTGCCGCGCCGTCGAGAGCCGCTTCGCCCAGGGTTCCCGTGGAGCCAAGAGAGGTCACCACCAAACGACGCGGATCACCCGACAAGGCGGCGACGACGACGGCCACCCTTCCGGCTTTGACTTCATCCCTCGCCTTCCCTAACGCTCGCGCCACGTCGCCGGATGGATCCACTGGCTCGACCAGTACCTCGATCGTCCCCGCGCACGTCATCCCGATCGCCCAGGCATCCTCATCGCCGAGCGCCATCGACAGCAGCGCCGGCGCATCGTCCTCGAGCGCCCTCGCCGACGCCTCGATGACACGCGCGTCGACGCACCCGCCGATGGTCACCGACCCCACGATGTGGCCCTCTTCGTCGACCCACATCCGTGAACCGGTCGACCGGGGAGAACTTCCTTCGGTCGCGACCAGCGTCGCCATCGCGGCTCGGCGCGTCGGCAGGGTCACCGGATGGCTCACCGCAATGGGTCGATCAGGTTGGATGACCGTTCGACTCGGCCGACTCGTCAGGCACCCGGCGGGCCGTCCAGGTGATCGACCAGGAACGCACTTCGCCGGGTTCCAGCCACTGCGCCTTCTTCCAGTCACCGAGTGCGTCGGTCAGGGAGTCCGGCGCACCGAGGCAGGGCTCGATGGCCAGGTTCATGTACGGCCGTTCCTTCTTGAACGGCGTCCATCCCTGGTGGTTGATCCACACGCCGAGGTGAGGCACTTCGCTCGTGTCGAACGAGACTTCGAGCTCGTCCTGGCCCTGCCGCAGGCACGCCTTTCCCACGTTAGGCTCCAGGAACAGCTTGCAGGCGTATTCCTTCGCCACCTCCACCGGAGTGAGGAAGTCGAGCACCCGCCCCGCGGCGCGCACGAACGGCCACCGGTGCTGCGAGCGCCCATCGCCCATCACGATCTTGTGCGAAGCCGCCACCCGCATCGGCGACCCCTCGGGCAGCATCAGCTTCGTCTCCGGCGTCAGCGCAAACAGCGGATGCGACGACCAGATGAACGGCATCCGGTCCGCCGAGTCGTTGACCGCGTGGTACGTCATCACCACCGCGCCGGAGCGGCTGACCCGCGCCAGTCTCGTCAGGCGGTACGGCAGTCGCCGGCCTTCCCACGTGGTCACGACCGCCTGGCCGTCGTCGGTGGTTTCGATGTCCATCTCCGGCACCTGCGACCAGACTTCGCCGTGATCGGGCAGCTCGACGCCGCCCCAGCCCCTCACCCAGCCGGGAATCCGGCAGGCGGCGACCGTCGGGAAGCATTCGTCAAAGCCGCCGCTGTCGGCGGTCTCGACGTAGCTCGCGCCCTCCTGCGGCGGCGCAAACGGGATGACGTCGCTTTTCCAGAGCCATTGCCGGCCGCCAATCTCCATGTCGACGATCTTTCCACCGAGCGCCGGCACGCAGATGATGCGGCTCGTGCCCCCACGAATCTCCACGAACCCGAACTCGCCCGCCGTCGGGAAATGGCGGCGCGTCTGGGGCTTGGCGAGAAACGGGAGCTTCACTTGCCTGACGACTGCGGGACGGCCTGGGGACGCAACGCATCGAGCGACACGCCACGCGTCGCAAAAATGCGCGTGACCGCTTCGCCGATGCGGTTGTTGGGCGTGCTGGCACCCGCAGTTACGCCAACGCGCACCGGACCGGTCGACGGAAGCCAGCCATGCACGGTGTCCTCGTGGTGGTGCTTGCCCGCGCGGCGGAAATGCACCGTGCCGGTTTCGGGATCGATGGCCGCGGCATCCTCGACGTGATACGTCGGCACGACGTCGGCGCACAGCATCGACAGTGAAATCGTGTTGCTCGAGTTGAACCCGCCGACAACGATCATGGCGTCGAGTGGCTCCCGCAACAGTTCCATCACTGCATCCTGGCGATCCTGGGTGGCCGAGCAGATCGTGTCGAACGTCCGGAAGTTGGCCTTTGCATACTCCTCGCCGAACGCCGCCGCCATGGTCTTTCCGACCTCGGCGGCGATCGCCAGCGACTCACGCGCGAGCATGGTGGTCTGGTTGGCGACACCGATGCGACGCAGGTGAACCGATGGATCGAAGTCCGGAGAACCCTCCAGTCCAAGCCGCGCCGCTAACGCTTCCGCCGTGGCCGCAGAAACGTTCCCGGCGCCAAGTCCCATGATATAGTCGCAGACGAGTTTCGCTTCCTCCATGTCGCGAACGACGAGGAAGTGGCCGTCGGCGAACATCCCCACCTGCGAGGCGGTCGCGCGCGTCTCCTCGTGCGCCGCCTTGCCATGGATCAATGCGGTGAATCCATCCTTTGCGTACGACTCGACACGCTTCCATACGTTGAGCACGGAGCCGCAGGTCGTGTCGACCATGACACAGCCAATCGCGCGCAGCGCCTCGAAGTCGCGGATGGTGACTCCGAATGCCGGCAGCACGACGACATCGGATGGACCAATGCCCGAATAATCGAAGCGCGCACCGGTCGGCTGGCTGGTCAACGGCGTGAGGTTGGTGATGCCCATCTGCACCATCCGGTCGTTGACGTGCGGATTGTGGATGTTCTCGCCACCCAGGAAGATCCGCCGGTCCGGGAATTTGCGGCGTGCCTGGTACGCATAGTCCACCGCGCGCTCGACGCCATAGCAGAATCCGAATTCCCGGGCGAGCCTGACCGTGACATCTCCGACCGTGAGCGTGAACTCCCGCTCGCGCAGGACGTCGACGACCCATCCCGTGTAGTCGGCTGCGATGTCATCCTGGACCTCGGCCTTCAACCCGAGGCCCTTCCGGTAATACGTCTCGGGCAGCGCGCTCATCGCTTCTGAATATACAGACAGGGTCGTGAATCGAGGCCGTGGACCCCTGATCGGCGCCAAAGACGTGAGAAAAGTCACTCGAACCTCGCGCCCGCAGCCCGGCCCTCTCGTAATTGTTTCGCTTGCCGTGGGGCGGGTCCATGCATATGCTTGGCGCCAATGGCACTCCTCGCCGCGCAGTCTTCAGCCGGTGCGTTGACCCAGATGGTCGTCACTCCAACGACCTTCGTTTTTATCGGCGAACGATTGTGGCTCGACTTCGTGAACACCGACGATCTGCGCCGTGGAGTCCGGGTCGATGTCCTCCGCGACTTCAACTCGCTCATACAGTGGCTCGGGGCCGCCGACGTCCTCGATGCTGAACGGGCCATCGGCATAACGCGGCGCGCGACGGAGCAACCGGCCGGTGCGGCGGCGGCCCTGGTCGATGCCCGGCGTGTGCGCGCGGCCCTTCGCGCCCTGGCGGAACGGGGAGCCGTGGCGGAGAAGACGCGCGCCGATGCCCTCGTCGAGATCAATCGCGTGCTTGGCCGAAGCGCCGGGCACCGGCGCGTCGAATTCGGCGACGACGGCTCGTTCAAGCAGAGCTTTGTCCCCGTCGGGGACGCCTTTGCCGGTCTCATGATTCCGGTCGTCGAATCGGCCGCCGAAGCGCTGGTCGGGAAGGAGTTGCTTCGCGTCCGACGCTGCGCCGATGGCCGATGCCCGCGCGTTTTCTACGATTCTACCCGCAACGGACGCCGGCGCTGGTGCGACATGGCCACCTGTGGTAACCGCGCCAAGGCAGCGCGCTTTCGCGCCCGCGAACGTGATGTAACGCCCGCACCCACCAGCGATATTTCGGTGCGACCGGCGGAGGCGCGCAGCGCCTGAGGATCGGGACAGTGGCAACCGTTGCCGTCGTCCGCACATACCTCGTGATGAAGTCGCCCGGTACCCTGACCGGCCGCGCCAGCCTGCCGAAAGACTTTGCCGTGAAGCATGAGAGCGATCCCGACCTGTATCGCGAGCTGTATGCGGGCGTAGGCTCGAGTCATCACTGGCGCGATAGGCTGCCCTGGACCGACGACCAGATTCGGGCCCACCTCGCTCGCCCCGAGATTTCGGTGTGGGTCCTGCGTGAAGGAACTGCCCCGCGCGGATTCTTCGAGCTCGCGAGACAACCGGACGGCTCGGTGGAGATCGCGTACTTCGGCCTGATGCCGGCCGGAATTGGTCGTGGCCTCGGGCGGGCACTGCTCACCGCCGCCGTCACTGAAGCCTGGGGCCTGAACCCCGCTCCCTCCAGAGTCTGGCTCCATACCTGCACCCTCGATCACCCGGCAGCGCTGCCGAATTATCTCGCACGGGGCTTCGCGGTCACGCACACTGAACGGTACACGGTGGACGTGCCGGAACCCTAACGACGGCGCCGCTTGCGGTCGTCGCGCCGCCCGCGACCGGGGCGCCGGTTCTCCTGCCGCGTCGCACCACGATGCTTTTTCCGCCGCGGCCGCTCCTCGAATGGCTCGTCGGGCGACCACGGGCGAGCCAGGATTTCCTGCAGCTCGGCCAGCGAAGAAGCACGGACTGCACCACGCGGACCTCTCAGCACGACGAACCGAAGTGGCCGGTCCAGCTCGGGCAACTCTTCGTCGGCCAGGCTCCGGGCCATTTTTTCCGGCAGCCGCAGTCGCGCGACAGCCACCTGCTGCTCGCTGGCATCACGGGCGGCGCCTTCCTCCGTCCGTGATTGCTGCTCGAGATCATAGTCGACGTCGATCCACTTGCCGCGAACCTCGACCGCTGAGGGTAGCGCCAGCAGCCGCTCGCGGTCAGCGGGACTGATCAGGGGCCAGAGGTCCAGCTTGAGCGGGATCGAGTGGAACTGGTCCATCGAATCGACGTTGGCGAGCAGCTCCATGTAGCGCGCGGTCAGATCTGCCTGGTTCAGTCGAGGGGTGAGTCCGCCCGAGCGGCGGTACAGCTCGCGCATTTCGTCGATCGCCCGCCGGTTGCGGCGCACCGCCGGGTGTCGAGCCTCGCCGCTGGCCAGGGCAGACGCCAGCGTCTGGCGTGCCTCGGCTTCTCTTCCATCCGGAAAGTCGTTCAGCGTTTCCGTGTCGCGTTCGAGCTCGAAGCCTTGGTACGTCACGCGCTGCGAGACGATGAGCGTGTCGCGCGATCCCGACGTTCCTACCTCCAGGCTGCCACCGCTCGTCGTCGCGTACCGCCTGACGAGTCCCATGGGCAGCTGCGTCCCCTCGATGCTGGCGCGGGGGATTCCGAACCGGTCCGCGAAGTAGCGCAACGTTCCGGTGATCGCCCCCCACGAACCGCAGACACTCGTCTTGGAGACGCGCGCTTCCTGGCCATCCGCCGTTTCCTCATCGATAACGAGATCGAACGGCATGACCCGCGCGACGAGATCGCAGAACGAGCGGCGCATGGCCTCGCTGCTCATCGGCAGCGTTTTCGGCAGGGCGACGTCGAGACTCCGGCACACACTCGCCATGGCCAGCGCCGTGTCCTCGATCGCCTTGATCAGCACACCGCGACGCTCCGCCCACCGCTCGATCGATTCTTCATCGAACAGGTGGCGCGGCAGTCCGTACACCTCCCCGATGTATCCGTTTTTCGCCATCGCCTCGGCGTAGACGTTGTAGGCAGTGAGGTGATCGCTCCCCTGGACGATCAACCCCTCGAGGTTGCGATCCTCGCGCGTCATCCGGTGCAGCGATTCCGCCGAGGCCATCACCGCCAGCGCGGGCACCAGCGCATCGTCCGCCTGGACGAGCAGTTCGGCCCACGGACGGTCGACCGGTGTCGCCTCGACCAGCTTGCCGTATTTCGTCAGGCGCCCGTTCTCGACGATGCCGCGTGATTCGAGCTCGGCCAGTGCCCGCCGGTAGGCGATGCGATCGAGGGGGACGGGCAACTCGAGCTCGTCGGCGCGGACGCCTAACGCCGCACAGGTCATTGCCACGCGTTCGGAATCGCCGGCCAGCTGGAACTCGGGCGCGGTCGGCTCCAGCTCGTGGAACACCAGGTCGCGGTCGCTGAGGATGAACACCTGGCCACCCTCGACGCGTCCGTGCACCCGGCCGGCCATCTGCGGATCTCGTTGGCGCCCAGGTGGGTGCGCGTCAGGACGTTCTTGCCGCGCTCGACGACGTTCGAGAAACGCGTGTCGTCGATCACGACGGTATCGAGCCCCTTCACGTTCAGCGCGCTCTGGCCTGCCGCTGTCATCGCCAGCACGTACGGCCGCGGCGCGCCATCTTCGAGGAACGGGCGGATGATGCGGATCGGCTCACCGCCATGGTAGAACGCCGAATGGATCCGGGGGAAGCGTTCGCCAACCAGCGTCGCCGCCGCCTCGACACCCGCGCGCGTCGGCAGGAAGACGCCGACGCCGCGGCGCTGCTTCACGACCTGCTGCAGGAACCGGTCGCTGAGGAACCGGTCGGGCTTTTCGTTGATGACTTTTACCGTTGCGGCGCGCTCGGGGTCGAACGCGAACGTGCGCAGCACTGCCGCGGAATTCAGGTAGTTCCGGTAGAAGGTGGGGTCGACCGTGGCCGAGAGCCAGATGAACCGGCAGCCTGCTCGCTTGCCTAACGCGAGGCACAGTTCGAGCTCGGCGGACGTCTGGTGGATCTCGTCGACGAGCAGAGTGTCGTTCGACAGGATGTCGCCTTCTTCGAACCACCGCCGCGCAATGCCGGTCGTTACGATGATCACGTTCCAGGTGGGCGTCTCCGGCGTGGCCTCCCGCTCCCGGTTGACCACACCGACGCGGAGCGACGTGGTGCGAAGGATCTGCTCGGCGATGGGCCGGATGGCCAGCGTCTTTCCAGTGCCGGTGCCCGCGACGATCCCGAATCCCTTGCCGCCGCGGGCGAGGTTCCTGATCTCCTCGCCATGTTCGCGTTCGAGCAGGGTGTCGATGTGGAGGCCAAGCGCCAGCTCGATCGTTTCGCAAGCGGCGCGCGTCGGCGCGATGACGATGACGCGTCCCGTGGTTGGTTCGGCAGCGACAAACGCCTCGTGATCGGGCGGAAGGCTCCTGTCCTGAACAGTTCGCAAAACGGGGTCAGACGCCATTTCAAAAAAACGGGGTCAGACGCCATTTTCGTCATGTCTCCCTTAGGGAAGACCGGTCGAAAATGGCGTCTGACCCCGTTTTTTTGAAATGGCGTCTGACCCCGTTTTTTTGAAATGGCGTCTGACCCCGTTTCGCGGGCGCTCAGGCTGGTGGCTTGCGTTTGGGCGTGGTGTCCGGCCTGGCGCGGACCGGAGGGGCGTTCTTGTCGTCGGTTTTACGGCCGGGCCCGAACACCACCCGGGCGTTAGGCGGCCGGTTGCGGATAGCGGTCGTGCAATCCGTTGGCGCAGGTTGGCGGCCCGACGGCACGTTGTCGACCCAGATCCGGCACATCCCCGCGGGAGGCACGTATCGCTTCGGGATCGACGGCTCTCGACGAGCCTTTTCCGCGGGCTGCTCCTTCGTCTTTGCCCTGGCTGGCGAGAGCGACTGAGCCCCCACCTCCACGGCGGTCACACAGGCAAGCAGAATCAGCAAGCGCGGCAATTTCGTCACCAGAAGCCGTACCCCTGTCGCGAATCGAGGTGCCTCTCCACAGCACCTGCCTTGCGGCACCTGTACCTCAGTCACCGAACGAAATCCCCGTCGCCCGGGCCGTCCGCACGATGTCGTGGTCCGGGTCCACGCGGCGCGGTTGCGCCAGCGCTTCGGTGAACGGGATCGTCACGATATGTGGCGATTGCAAGGCAACCATGTGCCCCCATTTTCCCTGTTCGATCGCTTCCACGGACGCACCCCCGAAACGCGCCCCCAGCAGACGGTCGTAGCCGGTCGGCATCCCACCACGCTGCAGGTGGCCCAGGACGAGCGAGCGCGACTCCTTCCCTGTCATCTGCTCGATGTCATACGCGATGCGGCTTGCGATGCCACCGACGCGCCGGCTTTCACCGGGCAGCGATTCTCCAATGATCGACTCCTTGCCGCCACGCGGATAGGCGCCTTCTGCCACCACGACGATCGAGAAGTGACGACCGGCACGATTCCGGGCCATGATTTTCTCGCACACCTTGCCCAGGTCGTATGGAATTTCCGGAATCAGGATGACGTCGGCTGTACCGGCGAGCCCCGAGTGCAGCGCGATGAATCCAGCGTGCCGGCCCATGACCTCGAGCACGATGACGCGATCGTGGGATTCGGCAGTCGTGTGCAGCTTGTCGATCGCCTCGATCGCCGTCGTGACGGCCGTGTCGAATCCGAACGTCGTTATGGTGCCGCTGACGTCGTTGTCGATGGTCTTCGGAACACCGACGATCCGCATCCCGCGTTCGAAAAATCGCTGGGCGATAGAGAGCGATCCGTCGCCACCGATCGAGATCACGGCCTCGATCCCGAGGTTCTTCGCGTTGTCGATGACTTCGCCGGATCGATCCTCCATCGCGTACGTGCCATCCGGTTGGAGGACCGGAAAGTCGAACGGGTTCCCGCGATTCGTGGTGCGCAGGATGGTCCCGCCCATGTGGGCAATGCCGCGGACCGCCTCTTTCGTAAGCGGGATGATTTCGTCTTCGCCGAGCAGGCCGTAGTAACCTCGGCAGATACCGAGCACTTCCCAGCCGCGATTCAGCGCCGAGAGCACGGCAGACCTGATGACGGCGTTCAGGCCCGGGGCGTCGCCGCCTCCCGTGGAAATCGCGATCCGCATCAGGCGGTCGCGTCAGGGAGCCAGCAGCCGGACGACCTCGCCAGGATTGGCATGACGCCGCAGGGCGCGCTTGGAGAAGACCAGGACGCCATCTCGTGCCACTTCGAAAACGCCACCGCTCCCCTCCAGCAATTGGACGGTTGCTTCGGGATACGCCTCACGAATCTCGGCCGCCAGACCGGTGGCCCGTGGTTCGTAGTTTCAAACGACGCAGTAGCGAATCGTTATGTGCATGAATCCTCGTTGTGGCTCTGAGATCCGTTAACACTAAGCCTTCGGGCTCACGGCGGGAACGGCACCCCGGCCAGGTTCGCCAGTTGACGCACAACCGAATCTCGCCGTGCGACCACCATCGTGAGCGAGTCGACCCGATCCTGCAGTTCGTAGGAGAGCAGCCTGACTTCATTCACGGCGTCGCTCATGTCATTGATGGTCTGGGCCATCTGAAAGTCACTTTCCGTGGGCGGGAGGCAGGACACAGCCGTCACCATCAGTGCGAATACGAGGAGTCGCTTCAGCATGCGTAAGGCATCCAGTTGAAGTGTTGGGCTGACTTGCACATTACGAAAGCGAAACGGCGAGGGCGAGTGCCGAGGCCGGTCTGCGGGTATTTGATCGGACCCGCGTTGTGATGATGAAGGGCGGCCCGCACGATGGTGCTATCGTGGCGCTCCCACGGAGGCTCCATGCGAAGCGGCACCACACTCATCGAAGTCGGCGTCACCATCAGCATCCTCGGGCTCATGGCCAGCCTGACCTTCCCGCGATTTTCCGCCTATCGAGACCGGGTCGCGGTCGATGCCGCCACGTCGTCAGCGATGTCGCTGCTGGCTACGGCACGGCATGCCGCGCTGAGGCGGGCAACATTGACGGCCGTTCACCTCGACACCGCCGGCGCGATCATCTCGGTGGTGTCCGGAATCGACACCATCGAGCACCGCCCACTCCACGAGGTCCACGGCGTCAGCATGTCTACGAGCCGCGATTCCATCGCCTTCGCGCCGAGCGGCATGGGCTTCGGGGCAGCCAACACCCAGATCATTCTTCGCAGGGGGAATGCCGCGGATAC
>CAMPKM010000038.1 GCA_946887155.1 uncultured Gemmatimonadota bacterium | reverse complement strand
CCCTGTATCCCCCTCGCGAAGGATTCGGCGAAGTGGAGCCGCACGCCGAGATCGCGGGCGAGCGTGTCGAGACACTCGAGCGCCTGATGCGGAGCGACGTGCACATCCTGCTGACGACGTCGCGCGCGGTGATGGAGAAGACGCACGTGCCCAGGGCGCTGATGGCCGCTCGCCTCGAGCTGCGGAAGGGAGACGTCCGCCGGCCCGAGGATCTCGCCGCCCACCTCGAGCACATTGGATTTTCCCGCGTGCCGATGGTGGACGATGTGGCGCAGTTTTCGGTGCGCGGCGGCATCATGGATGTCTACGGCTTCGGGATGACCGACCCGGTTCGCCTGGAGTTCTGGGGCGACGAGATCACCGATCTCCGGCACTTCGACCTGCTCAGCCAGCGCTCGGTTCGCGACGCAGAACTGGCCCTGATCCTTCCCGCCGAGGCGGCCGCCTCGTCCGATGAAGGCGTGGAACGGCGCTCGCTGCCCGACCTCTGGCCGCCCGACACGCTGCTGGTGCTGCCTGACGAGAGCCACATGGAGCCGGAAGTGACGCGCACGTGGGACGAAGCGGCGCACCACGTGGAACTGGCCCGCCGGCGCGGCGAAGACGCGCCATCCCGCGACCTGTTGTTCGATCCCCCCTCGGCCATGCTGGCCACCGTGCGTCGTTATGCACGTGTGTGCATGGCCGATCCCGAGCGCGAGAAGGACGTGCTGGTGTTCCCGGTGCGTGAGCCGGAGTCGATCGGTCGCGACGTCAAGCTGCTCCGCCGCGTGGTCAGGGAAGGCACGCCCACGATCATCCTCTGCGACAACAGCGGCCAGGCCGAGCGCCTCGAGGAACTGCTGAACGAAGGGGAATGGTCGCCGTCACCGGCCGCCATCACGATCGGTGTGCTGAATGGCGGATTCATTCTGCCGCCGGGTGTCGGGAATCGGGAATCGGGAATCGGGAATCGGGAATCGGGAATCGAAGGTCGGGAATCGGGAATAGGGAATCGGGAATCGGGAATAGGGGGCCGAAGGTCCGGCTTCGAGACCGATTCCCCATTCCCGATTCCCTATTCCCGCGGTCTCAGAGTCCTCACCGACCACGAAATCTTCCGTCGCGACCGGAGGCTTCGTCGATCCCGCCGGTATGGCGCGGGCGTGGCCATCGAAACGGTCACCGGCCTCAAGCCCGGCGACTACGTCGTTCACCTCGAGCATGGTGTCGGGATCTACCGGGGCATCGAGAAGATCTTCGTGCGCGAAAGCGTCGTCGAAGTGGCGGTGATCGAGTACGAGGGCGGCGACCGGCTCAACGTTCCGCTCTACCGCCTCGACCAGGTCGAGCGATACCGCGCGGCGACGACGGCCGATGACGACACGCCGCCGCCGCGCCTCCACAAGCTCGGCGGTCGCCGGTGGAAGCAGCAGCGGGACCGCACGCAGTCGGCCATTCACCAGATGACCGAGGAGCTGCTCCAACTGTATGCGCGCCGCAGCATCGCCTCGCGGCCGCCGCATGTTCCGGATACGGCGTGGCAGAAGCAGCTCGAATCGTCGTTCCTGTTCGAGGACACGCCCGACCAGCGCAAGGCGACCGGCGACGTCAAGCGCGATCTCGAGCGCCCACAACCGATGGACCGCCTGCTCGTCGGGGACGTCGGCTACGGCAAGACGGAGATCGCCATCCGCGCCGCCTTCAAGGCCATCCAATCCGGACGGCAGGTGGCCGTGCTCGTCCCCACGACGATTCTCGCCGAGCAGCATGCCCGCACCTTTGGCGACCGGCTGGCCGACTTCCCCGTGCGCGTCGCCACGATGAGCCGTTTCCTCGGCGCCGCCGACCAGGCCAAGGTCATCGCCGGGCTGGCCGATGGGACGGTCGACGTCGTCATCGGCACGCACCGGCTCCTCAGCGCCGACGTCAGGTTCAAGTCGTTAGGCCTGATCGTGGTCGACGAGGAGCACCGGTTCGGTGTCAAGCACAAGGAGCGGCTGAAGGAACTGCGCCTCGAGACCGACGTGCTCACGCTCACGGCCACGCCGATCCCGCGGACGCTGCACCTGGCGCTCGCCGGACTCCGCGACCTGACGCTGATGCAGACGCCGCCGCGCGACCGGTCGCCGGTCCTCACGTTCGTGGAACCGTGGGACGACGCGCTCATCGCCGAGGGGATCGCCCGGGAACTGGATCGCGGCGGCCAGGTGTTCTTCGTCCACAACCGCATCGAGACCATCGTGGCCGTGGCCGATCACGTGAAGCGCCTCGCGCCACGGGCCCGGGTGGACGTCGGACACGGCCAGATGCCGGAGCGTGCGCTCGAGGACGTGATGCGCCGCTTCGTCACGGGCGAGGTCGATGTCCTGGTCTCGACGATGATCGTCGAGTCGGGCCTCGACGTGCCTAACGCGAACACGATGTTCGTGAACCGCGCCGACCATTTCGGCCTGGCCCAGCTCTACCAGTTGCGCGGCCGCGTTGGCCGCTCGCACCGGCGCGCCTACTGCTACCTCATGGTGCCTGACGCCGTGGACGAGGAAAGCGAGCGCCGGCTCCAGGTGCTCGAGCACCACACCGAGCTGGGTGCAGGATACCGGGTCGCCCTGAAGGACCTCGAGCTCCGCGGCGCCGGCAACCTGCTCGGCCCCGAACAGTCCGGCTTCGTGCACGCGGTGGGATTCGATCTCTATCTGCGCCTCCTCGAGGACGCGGTGCGGCGCGTCCAGGCGGGTGAGGCCGCACCGAAGGATATACCGGCCGACGTGTCGCTCGATCTCCCGTCGTACCTGCCCGACGATTTCGTCCCGTTCCAGGAGGCGAAGCTCGACGTCTATCGGCGACTGACCGCCGCCCCGGATGTCGCCGCCATCGACGAACTCCGCCGCGAACTGCGCGACCGGTTCGGCCCACTGCCGCCGCCGGCGGAAAACCTGTTCATGGTCTCCCTGCTCAGGGCACTAGGGGGTCGGCTTGGGGTCGAGGGAATCCTCGTGCATGGTGAGGAAGCCCGTATTACCTTTCGTGACACCGCGATGCCTCGCCTCAAGGGACTGCAAGCGGCGTTTCACGAGGTACAGTTCCGTGCCGATGTCCGGCGAGCGCACCCGCTCTCGCTGAAGCTCATGCGGCTGGGCGGGTCGGGTATCCTGGAGGGCCTTGTCCGGGCCCTCCAATCGTTGCAGCCAGGCCCTGATCGCCCGGTTGCATGAGTGTTTCGGCACAGTCCAGCATCGCTTCCCGCCAATCCCTTTTCGCGCTACCAATGATCAAGACCCGCATCGCGGCAATCGCCGCCCTTGTCCTCGTCACGGCCTGCGAAGGCCTCAAGGAAGCGATGACCGCGCACGTGGATGTCGTTGCGAGGGCCGAAGACCAGGAACTCTCCGTGCAGCATCTCGCCGATCTCCTCGGCAAGGCGCAATTCCCGCTGGCCAAGCCGGTCGTGGAGCAGGTATCGGAAGTCTGGATCTCGTATCAGTTGCTCGCCAAAGCGGCGGCTGAAGGCGATTCGCTGGCCGATTCAGCCCTTATCGACCGCGTGATGTGGCCGGTCTATTCCCAGAGCAAGACCGGCAAGTGGATGGAACGCGTCCAGGCCAGCTTTGCGGTCGACACCTCGTCCGCCGCGGCCGAAGCCGCGTACAACCAGGGTGGCAAGTTCCTCGCGGCCCAGCACATCCTCTTTGAGGTGCCCGCTGGCCAGGCGGCGACGGGAAGCGACTCCGTCATGCGCCGCGCCGAACGTGTCAGACAGCAGGTGAATTCCGGCAACTTCGCCGCGCTCGCCAAACAGCACAGCGGTGATCCGAGCAACAAGGATACCGGCGGCCAGCTCGGCGTCTTCCCCCCGGAACAGATGGTCGCGGAATTCTCCAACGCCGTGGCCGCGCTCGAACCGGGTGAAATCGGGCCACTCGTTCGCACCCAGTTCGGGTATCACATCGTTCGCCGGAACACGTTCCCCGAAGTGCGTGACCAGTTCATGCAGGCCTATGGCGGCACCATCCGCCAGACGGCCCAGAGCACGTACTTCGCGAACATGAAGTCCGCCCACAAGCTCGAAGTGAGGCCTAACGCCGCAAAGGTGGTCAAGGAAGTCGCGGCCGACCTCGAGGGACACAAGGGCGATCGCACCACGGTCGGCAGCTCCTCGATGGGGAACTTTACCGCCGGTGACGTGGCGCGCTGGATCAGCGGCATGCGCGAGCGCGACCAGATGCGGGGCAACCTCCAGAGTGCCCCTGATTCGCTGATTCCAGGCTTTGTCGAAGGCCTGATCCTCAACGAGCTGTTCCTCGAGCAGGCGGATAGCGCCGGCGTGACGGTCGATACGGCGGAAGTTTCCGCTGTGCATAACGCGTTCCGCGGCCTGGTCCAGAATTCGTGGGCCGGATTGCGGATCTCGCCCGAACTGCTCGCCGACAGCGCGAAGACCGAGGCTGAACGCGAGCGTCTGGCTGCCGCCCGCGTCGACGGCTACCTCGAGCGGTTACTGGCGGGTCAGGAGGGATACATCGACGTGCCTCCGCCGTTGGCGGAAGCGCTGCGGGAGAAGTACAGCTATTCGCTCAAGCCGGCCGGCGTCGCACGGGCCCTCGAACTGGCACAGAAGACGCGTGCCGTGGCGGATTCGGCTCGGGCCGCGGCGCAACCGCCGAGCGCCATACCGATGCCTGCTGACACCGGGGCGGCGAAACGGTAAGTCACCGTCCGGTGACGAATCCTGATGACACGACCAGGTGTATTGAGCAGACCATGAAATCGTTTCTCGCTTCGACAATGGTGCTGGCCTTCGCGCTGCCGCTCGCTGCGCAGACGCCTCCGCCGGTACCTACACTTCCGCCGGCGGCAACGCCCACGCCGTCATCCGCGGAAGCCACGCTGACGACGGTCGACGGCATCGTCGCCGTCGTGGGCAACCGGCCCATCCTCTGGAGCGAGGTGATGGAGGTCGTGGGCCAGGAGCGTTCCCGTGGCACGCAGATGCCCACGGATTCCGCCGGCGCCGCCAACTTCGCGCGCGACATCCTCACCAATCTGATTGACGAAGAAGTGCTGCTTCAGCGCGCCGCCGGCGATACGACGATCCAGGTCGAAGACGCCGACATCGCGCAGACCGTCGATCGCCAGATCCAGCAGATCCGCAGCAACTTTCCGAGCGACCAGGAGTTCCTGCGCCAGTTGCGGCAGGCCGGCTTCGGTTCGCAGGACGAATACCGCCGGTTCATTTCGGATCAGGCGCGTCGCAGTGAACTGCAGCGTCGCCTCGTGCAGAAATACCAGGCCGAAGGCAAGATGGTACGCGTCGCGATCAGCGACGCCGAAGTGAATGAAGCGTACGAGCGCGAAAAGGCGCGGTTCCCCAAGCGTCCGCCAGCGGTGACGTTCCGGCAGCTGGTGATCGCGACGGCGGCATCGACCCAGGAACTCGACCTGGCGCGCGCCAAGGCTGAATCACTCCTGGTCGAGATCCGCGGCGGCGCCGACTTCGAGCAGGTGGCCCGGCGCGAATCGATGGACTCCGCGTCGGCGGTGCAGGGCGGGGGCCTGGGCTGGAATCGCCGCGGTGAACTGGTGGACGAGTTCGAGCAGATGATGTTCGCGCTTCAGCCTGGCCAGGTCAGTCCCGTCGTCAAGACCAAGTATGGTTTCCACCTCATCAAGGTCGATCGCGCCAAACCGTCGGAGATCAAGGCGCGGCATATTCTCATCAAGCCTGACTACAGCGGTGAGGACACCCTGCGGGCCCGTGCCCGTGCCGATAGCGCGCTCCAGCAATGGAAGAGCGGTGTTCCGTTCGATACGCTCGTCAAGCGATATCACGACAGCGACGAATTCGAGGGGAGCCTCGAGCCATTCCCGCGCGAGAACCTGCCCGAGTCATACCGCACCGCGATTGGTACGCGACCGAAGGGCGATTTCGTGGGACCGTTCCCGATCGAGGATCCGAGCCGGGGCGTGCCGAAGTACGTGGTATTGCAACTGACCGACGTCATCGAAGCCGGCGACTACACCGTCGAGGAAGTGCGGGACCGGATGCGCAACCAGTTGTCACAGGAGCGGTCTTTCCGTCGCTTGATCGACCAGCTCAAGCGTGAGACCTACGTGCGCATCCACCCCATCGAGCCCTTCCTCGCCAAGGCGCCCTGAGCGTGCCGCCGGCGCCCAGCGCCGGTGAACCGGCGGTTGGCGCCCAGACGCCCACCGCCGACCAGCCCCGCCGTCCGCGACTCGCCATCACTCTCGGCGACCCGCGGGGTATCGGGCCCGAGATCGTGGCCCGCGCGCTCGGGGACAGCAGGCTGCGTGCACTCGCTGACTTCACGGTGGTGGGTCCGGCCGGCACTGATGTGGCGCCTGACGAGTCGACGGGCTCGTGGAACGGTGGCGATGCCGCGGCGGCGGGAAGGCTGGCGGGCGTCGCCATCGAGCGCGCGGTGGCCATGGCCGGGCGCGGTGATGTTGACGGGATAGTCACCGCCCCGATCGACAAGGCTGCGTTGCTCGCCGGCGGGTTCGACTATCCGGGGCATACGGAAATGCTGGCGTCCCTGACTGGCTCCGCGACCGCCATGATGCTCGCGTCTGATCGCCTGCGGGTGGTGCTCGCCACCACGCACATCCCGCTACGCCGCGTGGCTGACGTTCTTTCCGTCGGAGCCATAACGAGTGTCGCCGGCCTGACGATGGCCGGACTCCGGGACTGGTTCGGGTTGCTCAACCCACGCATTGCGTTGTGCGCGCTGAATCCACACGCCGGAGACGGCGGCCGGTTCGGGTCCGAGGATGAGGAGATCCTCCGTCCCGCGGCGCGGGCGGCCGGTCTCGATGGCCCGTTTCCAGCCGACACCGTGTTCGTCCGCGCCCTGCGCGGCGAATTCGACGCAGTGATCGCGCCGTATCACGACGTCGGCATGACGGCGATCAAGGTCGCCTCGTTCGGCTCCGCCGTGAATGTCACGCTTGGCCTCCCGTTCCCCAGAACCTCGCCAGATCATGGAACGGCCCTGGACATCGCCGGCAAGGGGATTGCCGACCCATCGAGCATGATCAGGGCTATCTCCCTGTGCACCGAAATCGTCACTCGTACAAGAATTCCAGCATAAGAACCGAAGGCATCGACCTCACGACCTCACGATCTCCCGACCTCACGACCTCACGACCTCCCGACCTCCCGACCTCACGACCTCACGCCCTCACGTTGTCTCACGCTCACGACCACTCCCAGCCACACCTGCACGACCACGCGCACCCGTCGCATCAGGGACGTCTGCGCTGGGCGCTCGTGCTCACGGCGCTGTTCTTCGTCGCCGAGGTCGTTGGTGGTGTCGTGTCGAATTCGCTCGCGTTGCTCGCGGACGCCGGGCACATGTTCACCGATGTCGGCGCGCTTGCCCTGTCGCTCTTCGTCGCCTGGTTCAGCCGCCAGCCTTCCGCGCCGGAGAAAACGTACGGGTACCTGCGCTGGGAGATCCTGGCGGCATTCCTGAACGGCGCGGTCCTGCTCGTGGTTTCGGGGCTGATCGTCTGGGAGGCCATCCAGCGGTTGCAATCACCGGAAGCGCTTTCCGGTGGGGTCATGCTGGTCGTCGCGATTGGTGGCCTGGTCGTGAACGCGATCTCGGCGCGCATCCTCCATCCCGTGCACAGTCACAGCCTGAACGCGCGCGGCGCCTACCTCCACGTGTTAGGCGACCTCTTCGGCTCGGTCGGCACCGTGGTGGCCGCGGTCATCGTGCAGACGACGGGATGGCTGGCGGCGGACCCGATAGCGTCGATGGTGGTGACGCTCCTCGTCATGCGGTCCGCCTGGCGGCTGGTGCGCGAGTCCGTCGACGTCCTCCTCGAGGCAACGCCGGCCCATATCTCGCTCGGTCGTGTCCGGGAAGGCCTGCAGTCCATCCGCGGGATCGAGTCCGTGCACGACCTGCACGTCTGGACCGTCACGAGCGGCATGGTGGCGATGAGCGCCCACGCAGTGGTGCGCGAGCCCGGGGAAAACCAGAAGGTTCTCGAGGCGGCGGTGGCGGCCATGCGGGGGATGGGCATCTCCCACGTGACGCTCCAGGTCGAGCGCGACAGCATCTGCGAAGCGCCCTGTCCATAAACGTCACGCAGCGGGCAGTCGGACCGTCATCTCCGGCACCCGGACGCTGAACGGCACACGTTGCTCGCCGGTCCACGGCGGTCCGGTTGCAGGCGCCGGTCACACCTCGTCCTGCTACCGGGGCGTGCGGCCAATTTCGCCAGGACTTCCCGGATGACCATATCACACAACGAGTACTTCATCGAAAAGGAGCAACTTCCCGTCGAGGTCACACTCGTGACGGGTGAGGAGCTTCGCGGCTCGCTGTTCGTGCAGCCGACGTGGCGGCGTCCTTCGATCGAATTCGACGCGCTCGTCCTGCTCAACCTGCCGGACCAGTACGTCCCCGTTCAGTTGCCCGACGGGTCATCGCGGCTGATTGCCAAGCATCACGTGGTGCTGGTTCGCGGTGATGGCATCGAGGAAGAGCCGGCGTCGCCCGACCTGGGTGATCCAGCCCGGGTGGTCGTGAAATGCTCCAATGGCGACGTCGTGGAAGGCACGCTCGTGATTGCCCGTATTACGTCGAACAGCCGCGTGCTCGACTTCATGAATCATTCCGTTGAGGAGTTCATCCCGTTGCACGAAGGCGACGGGACAGTGTTGATCAATCGCCGGCACATCATGCTGGTTCACGACGAGAGCGATGGCACAACTTGACCGCCTTCTGGCCGTGCTGCTGTCAAAGCGCGGCGATTCCATTCGCCTGGTCCAGGATGAGCCAGCGGTCCTCCTCAGCGGTGACCAGTCCCACCCGCTGACCCGTGCGCCGCTCACGCCGGCCCAGGTGCTCACGATCGTGCGCGAAGTTGCGCCGGTCACTGACGACGGGATCGACAGCGGCGACGGCGCCCGTTTCGAGTACGCCATCGGATCGGACGCCTTCATCGGTCGTGTGCACCGACGCCAGGGCCGGCTGACGCTGGACGTGACGCCGCGCAAGCCGGTGAACGGCCATGGCTCGGCCAACGGTTCGAAGGGCGCCGCAGCGCCGACACCCCTGGCACTCGATGCGGTCGCTCAGCGTCCGGACACGGAGTCTCGTTCGGTGCTCGATGCGCTCCTGCGTGGCCAGGCCGAGCGCCGGGCGTCGGACCTTCACCTGAGGAGCGGGGAACGGCCGCTGTATCGCGTGGACGGCGACATCGTTTCGGAGACGTCGTCGGAGCCGCTGAGTGCGGAGTTTCTCGAGCGGATGCTGGTGGGCATCATGCCCGAACGGAACCGGCGGGAATTCGAGGAAATCAACGACACCGACCTGGCCTACGAACTGGAAGGCGTGGCGCGATTCCGCGTCAACGTGTTCCGGGATCGTCACGGCATCGGTTCGGTAATCCGCGCCATTTCGTCCCGGGTGGTGACCGCCGAGGAAATGGGCATCACGCCCGAGGTCCAGCGGCTCTGCGACCTGTCGAAGGGACTTGTCCTCGTCACGGGTCCTACCGGTAGCGGCAAGTCGACTACGCTCTGCAGCCTGATCGACCTCGTGAACCGGAACCGCCGCGATCACATCATCACGATCGAGGATCCCATCGAGTTCGTGCACGCGAACAAGGGATGCCTCATCACGCAGCGCCAGGTGGGCCAGCATACGTCGTCGTTCAAGCAGGCACTGCGGGCGGCGCTGCGCGAGGATCCCGACGTCGTCCTGGTCGGCGAGTTGCGCGACCTGGAAACGGTGTCCATCGCGATTGAAACCGCCGAAACGGGACACCTGGTGTTCGGCACACTCCACACGTCCACCGCGCCAAGCACGATCGACCGGATCATCGACCAGTTCCCGTCGGATCGCCAGAGCCAGGTCCGCGTAATGCTTTCCGAATCGCTCAAGGGCGTGATCTCGCAGACGCTCTGCCGGAAGATCGGCGGCGGGCGCGTGGCGGCGCGCGAGATCCTGCTGACGACACCAGCCATTTCCAACCTGATCCGCGAAGCCAAGACCTTCCAGATCCAGTCCGTCATCCAGACATCACGTCGGCTGGGGATGGTGACGCTCACCGACGCCCTCGTCGAGCTCGTGGAAGCGCGGCAGATCGAAGTGTCGGAAGCGTATGCCAAGGCGATCGACAAAAGCCTGATGCTGCAGTCGCTCAAGTCGAAAGGGTACGATACCGGCTTTGCCGAGAAGGGCGATTCTCGTGGTAAACCTTGAACACTTTTTGGAACGATTTCCGCGGTAAGGCTTGAACGCGGACGAGACGGATCAACGGAGTTACACGGGTACGGCAGAAAAACTGAACACGGGTCCGGTGAGGCAGCTTCTCGAGTGGAAGCACCTGCACGCCGGACCCGTGTTCAGTTTTTCAGCCTTTCAGTGTAAATCCGCTGTTCCAGTGCCGTCCGTGTTCAAGCCGTACCGCGAAAATCGTCCGAAATCAGTTCTTATCGCCTTGCTCGGAGCCCAGCTCATCGCGATCCTGAAGCTCACCTCTGCGTCGATCGTACTCGTCGCGTTTACTGTACCCGTACCCCCCGAGCACCTCACCGCCGCGCATGTAATCGTGGCCGTAGCCGCGTCCGTGAGGGTACGTGTCCTTGCCGGGTTCCTGCGACTGACTCATTGGCACACCTCCCGTGTTGGGGACATGATCGGACGGTGTTGCCGGGACGCGGCTCACACAAGCGCTTGAACGGCGGATCGGTCCCGGTCATACTTCAAGGCTATGCAGATCCGGAACATTGCCATCATTGCCCACGTCGACCACGGCAAGACAACGCTCGTCGACAAGATGCTACGTCAGGCGGGCGCTTTTCGCGAGAACCAGGTCGTCGAAGAACGCGTAATGGATTCAAACCCGCTCGAACGCGAACGGGGCATCACGATTCTCGCGAAGAACACGTCGATCCGCTGGAAGGGTACCAAGATCAACATCGTCGACACGCCCGGCCACGCTGATTTCGGCGGCGAAGTCGAGCGTATCATGCGCATGGTGGATGGGGTCCTGCTCGTTGTAGACGCGTTCGATGGTCCGATGCCGCAGACGCGTTTCGTGCTGCGCAAGGCACTCGAGCTCGGTCGAAAGCCAATCGTCGTCATCAACAAGATCGATCGCCAGGGCGCCGATCCCCTGCGTGTGCACGACGAAGTCCTCGGCCTGCTCATCGAGCTCGAGGCCGACGCTGACCAGCTCGAGGCGCCCTTCCTGTACGCCTCGGCGCGCGAAGGCGTATCGACGACCGACATGAACGTGCCTCCCGTGAACCTCGAGCCGCTGTTCGATGCCATCGTGGCTCACGTACCGGAGCCCCCGAACGACAGCAGTGGGCCGTTCCAGATGCTGGTATCCACGCTCGACTACTCCCCGTATCTCGGGCGACTGGCGGTGGGCCGTATCGAGCGCGGCATCGTTCGGGTGGGCGATACCGTCGCCCTCCTACCGATTGAAGGGGTGCCTGGCGTCGAGACTGCGCGCGTCACCAAGCTCTACACCCATGAGGGTCTGGAGCGCATCGAGGTGATGGAAGCGTCGGCCGGGGACATCGTCGCGGTGGCCGGACTGGAAGGGGTCGAGATCGGTCGCACCGTCAGCGACGTCGAGCACCAGGATCCGCTCGAAGGCATCGCCGTCGAGGAACCCACGATCTCCGTCGACTTCGTGGTCAACAATTCTCCCTTCGCCGGACGCGACGGCCGCTTCGTCACCTCGCGCCAGCTTCGCGAACGGCTTTATCGGGAACTGGAACGCAATGTCGCGTTGCGTGTGGAAGACACCGATGCCACTGACACATGGACGGTGTCTGGCCGCGGCGAATTGCACCTGTCGATCCTGATGGAGACGATGCGGCGTGAAGGGTTCGAGTTCCAGGTGTCGCGGCCCCGCGTGATTACGCGCGAGGGTCCGAATGGCGAACGGCTCGAGCCCTACGAAGAATTGATGATCGACGTGCCGGAGTCCTACCTCGGCGCGGTCATCGAGCGATTGGGTGGACGCCGGGCGGAACTCCTCGACATGAAAAACCCGGGGGCGGGGATGGTACGACTGCGTTATGCCATTCCGGCTCGCGGCCTGTTCGGTTACCGGGGCGAATTCCTCACCGATACGCGCGGTACCGGCATCATGCATCATCGTTTCTACCAGTACGGTCCCTGGGCAGGGCCCATCGAGGGACGTACGCGCGGTACGCTCGTCTCCATGGAAGCTGGTGTGGCCGTCGCTTTCGCGCTGTTCAACCTTCAGGAGCGTTCGACGTTATTCATTCCGCCGGGCGCGAGTGTCTACGAGGGAATGATCGTCGGCGAGAATTCCCGTCCTGGTGACATGGACGTAAATCCGTCAAAGGAAAAAAAGCTGACCAATATGCGCAGCAAGGGAAGCGATGAGAACATCAATCTCGAGCCGCCACGGGAGTTGACGCTGGAAGGCGCGCTAGAGTATATCGAGGACGACGAACTCATCGAAGTCACACCGCAATCCATTCGCCTCCGCAAGCGACTGCTGAGCGCCAACGATCGCAAGAAACTCTCGCGAGAACTGAAGCGCGAACGCGCCACCGTCTGATTACCCCCAAGGAGATCTTTGTGAAACGGGACGAGCTCGAGTCGTCCGAGCTGCAGGACACGCCGTGGCCCCCGATGGTGATGACGTTCGGGCCCCGCGACGACGACGCGGATGACGAAGACGCAGATGATGGCGACGATGACGGCGACGATGACTTCGAGGATGACGACCTCGAATTCGACGACGACGACTTCGACGATGAAGATGACCTCGACGACGACGACGACGACGACGACGACGATGATGATGACGACGATGACGCCGACGAGGAATTCGACTCGGAGCTCGACGACAGCCTCATCGACCTCGACGACGAATACGATGACTTCGATGAGGAAGACCGGCACAAGCCGGGCCACACGCCTTACGAGGAGTGAGTGCCGCGCCGTTGCGTGACGCGCAACCGCGTGTCGTCAAGCCGTTGTCGATGAGCAGCGCTCGAGGCTGCCCGCACCCCTGCTAGGGCAGGCGCAACCGCAGGCCCGCGCCGACGCTGTAACGTCCAAGGGACAGATACGGCTCGGCACTGTCGTTCCGCGAGGTAGCGGGCAGGCCGATCTGGATGATCGACTCAGCGCGCGCGCGTGATCGGCGGGCGTACGACATCGCCTCCACCGCCGAGCCCACCCAGAGGGCGGTCGCC
>CAMPKM010000037.1 GCA_946887155.1 uncultured Gemmatimonadota bacterium | reverse complement strand
AAGTGAGAGAGTGAAGTGGGGCGTGAACTAGGGCGTATTTTGGGCGTATTTTGGGGCGTGGATTGGGGCGTGGATTGGGGCGTGGATTGGGGCGTGAATTTGGGCGTGAATTCGCGCGTGAATTCGGGCGTGAAAGGGCGTGAATTTAGGGCGTGAAAGGGGCGTGAATAGGGGCGTGAATTAGGGCAGTCGAAGAGTTGACGGGGTAACCCGTCCCTCTTCACGTCCCCCTCACGCCCTAATTCACGCCCCTCTTCACGCCCTAATTCACGTCCCAATTCACGTCCCAATTCACGCCCTAACGCACCCCCTAACGCAGCCTGTAACTCACCCAATCACGATCCAAACCTATCCGAAACCGCCTTCCAATTCACCACATTCCACCACGCGCCAATGTAGTCCGGCCGGCGATTCTGGTACTTCAGGTAGTAGGCGTGTTCCCACACGTCGAGTCCGAGCAGGATGTCGCGCGCAGCGATGCCGTCCATCAGGGGGTTGTCCTGGTTCGGCGTCGAGACGATCGACAGCGCGCTGCCCTTGCGGATCAACCAGGCCCACCCGGACCCGAATCGCGACACACCCGCCGCGGCAAACTGCTCCTTGAACTTGTCGAACGCGCCGAACGTCGACGTGATCGCGGTCCCCAGTGCGCCGGTGGGATCTCCGCCACCGCTTGGCGCCATCAGCGTCCAGAACAACGAGTGGTTCCAGTGGCCGCCGCCATTGTTCCGCACGGCACCGCGAACGGCCTCTGGCACACTCGCCAGGTCGGCGAGGATGGCTTCGAGGGATTTTTCGTGCAGCGCCGCGTGCTTGTCGAGCGCCGCGTTCAGGTTGTTGACGTACGCCTGATGATGCTTGCCATGATGGATCTGCATCGTCTGCGCGTCGATGTGCGGCTCGAGCGCATCGAACGCGTACGGCAGAGAGGGCAGCGAGTGAGCCATTGCGGTCGTTCTCCGGAAGTGAGGTCACATCGTCCGGAGTGCCCGCCACTCACTGCACCTGTGGCACCTTCTTGCGCTCCCTCCACCAGGCAATGATGCCCGGCAGGATCGACAGGAAAATCACGACGATGATGACCAGTTCGATGTACTTGTCGATGCCCGGAACGTAGCGACCGAGGAAGTATCCCGTGAAGAGCATGCTCCAGATCCATGCTGTTCCGCCGATCACGTTGTAGAGCGCGAAGATCCTGTAGTCCATCCTGGCAACCCCGGCCACGAGCGGCGCGAACGTCCGGATGATGGGCATGAACCGGGCGATGACGATGGTCTTGGCGCCGTGCTTGACGTAGAACTCATGGGCGCGCTCGACGTGCTTGCGCTTGAAGAAGAAGGATTCTTCTCGCACGAATATTTTCGGGCCCGTGATACGGCCAACCCAGTAGTTCAGTGCGTCCCCCGCCACGGCGGCCGCGTTGAGCAGCAAGCCCAACAGGTAAACGTTCATGTCCAGACCGGTGGCAATGAGCAGGCCGGCGGTGACGAGCAACGAATCCCCGGGAAGAAAAAAGCCGAAGAAGAACCCGGTTTCCACGAAAATGATGGCAACGAGCCCGACGTAGCCGGCGAGTTGTACCAGCGCCGGCAGGTCGTGCAGGAGTGCCCAGAATTCCGAAAGGCTTGGCATGAGTACGTGAGGGTCGTGACTGGACGCTTCAGGGATCAGGGAAACTCGACGGCTGCAGATTCAGATACCAGATCCTGTTATCCACATCCGTGGCCCTGAATGCGCACCGAACGCCGTTCTTGCAGCCGCGCGGCACCGCGCCCAAACTCCGGCATATGACGATCCGGGAGCCGGAAAAGCACCTCGATGTCCGGCTGGTCGTGCACACGCACTGGGATCGGGAATGGTATCGACCCGTCGGCCAGTTCCGGGCGCGTCTCGTTGCGCTCATCGACGAGATCCTCGACGGCCGCGCCGGTTCCCCGTTTCTGCTCGATGGCCAGGCAATCGTGCTCGAGGACTACCTCGACGTCCGTCCCGAGCGCGCCGCCGATGTTTCCGCCGCGCTCCGACAGCGCGTGATCGAGGCCGGCCCCTGGTACGTCCTGGCCGACGCACTCATCCCGTCGGGTGAAGGCCTGGTGCGGAACCTGCTTGCCGGCGCTCGCGTTATGCGGTCATTGCGGGCAACCCCGCCGGACGTGCTTTATTGCCCCGATTCGTTCGGTCATCCGGTGATGCTGCCCGCCATCGCATCCGGGTTCGGCTTCCCGGTGATCGTCCTCTGGCGCGGGTATGGCGGACGCCTGCATCCCGCCGGCGATGCCGCCACCTGGCGCGCGCCTGACGAGTCGTCGGCGGTTCTGTACCACCTCCCGCCGGACGGCTATGAATTCGGTTCGCACCTGCCGCCGGAATCCGCGGCGGCGGCGGAGCGGTGGCGTGCGACACTCGACGTCCTGGGCCCGCGGGCCGCGACTGGTCTCGCGTTACTGCCGGCCGGCGCCGATCACCATGCGCCACAGGCCAACCTCGCCGATGCCATCGCGGCACTCACCGCGGCCGCGTCTCCTCACCAGGTGGTGCGATCGTCCCTGGGGGAGTTTGGGCAGGAGCTCATACGTCGGGCGGGAACCGTCGCGCTGCCGGTCGTGAGCGGAGAACTCCGCGACTCCTACGGCTATACCTGGACGCTGCAGGGCACGCTCTCGAGTCGATCCGCCCTCAAGCGTCGTTATGCAAAGGTGGAGTCACTGTTGCTCCGCGACACCGAGCCATGGGCGGCCCTGGCAAGAATGTTCGGGGACGGCGTGGATCGGCGCGCCCTGGTGTCGGCGGCCTGGAAGCCGCTGCTCCAGTGCCAGCCACACGATACGCTCTGCGGTTGCAGCGTCGATGCTGTGGCCGTGGCCATGAGGGCGCGCCTGGTCGAAGCGCAGGCGTCGGCCACTGCCGTTCGCGAGGCGGCGCTCATGTCGCTCGTCGGGCACGATGCCAATGAGGCGCGCCGGCATCCCGCGCGCTGGTCTCCCAAGCTGGTCCTGCGCAACGTGTCCGCGAGGCCGCGCGCCGGCGTGAGCGAGGTGGAGGTCGACCTGGTGCTCGACGATGCACCGGTGGGCCCAGCGTCGGCGGGCATCGAGCCACGGGTGCGCCGGACGTCCGGCGTGTCGATCGGCGAACCGCCGTTGCCGTCGCAGGAACTGTCGCGCAAGCGGATGTTCGTCCGGGAAGAAGCGTCGCGTCACTACCCGTGGAACCGCCTCGTCGAGCGTCGGCGTATGCTGGTCTGGGCACCGGACGTTCCCGGCACCGGCCTGGTCACGTTGCCCATCAGCGAGAAGCGGCGGCGCGCGGTGTCGCCGCCGGAGCCGGTGCGCGCCGACGGGCGATCGATCCTCGGACATACGATCAGGGTCGATGCACTGGAGGACCGGCTACGCCTGACGAGTACGGACACCATTATCGACGACTGGCTGGCGGTCGAGGCCGAGGGTGAGCAGGGCGATCTGTATACGCGTTCGCCGATAGCGGGCACGCACGTTCGCGGCCGGCTGGTGCGCGCCCGCGTGGTGGCGAAAGGTCCGCTGCGCGTCGAACTCGCGTGCGACTGGCGCATCCCCATACCTCAACGGAAGCTGACGACGGCCGCCGGTGCCGGCCGCCGTTCACCCGCGGTCTCCCAGGTGCTCGCCACGGTCATCCAGCTGGATGCCGGGTCTCCGTTCGTGCGCGTTTTCGTGAGAGGGGAAAACCGCGCCAGTGACGTTCGCCTCCGTTTGGGATTTGCCACCGGCATCCCGGCGCCCCGTGTCGTGGCTGATGCCGCGTTCGGATCGGTAGTCCGCGAACCGATCGTTCCTCCCATGAGCGCCGTTGAATCCGTGCCACCGACCGCCCCGCTGCACCGGTATGTGTCGGCATTTTCCTCCTCGTCAGGCGCCACGATCTGGTCGGACGGGCTGGCCGAATACGAGGCGACGACCGATGGCATGATCTGGATTACGCTCCTGCGCGCGGTCGGTGAGCTATCGCGGCACAACCTGCCGGAGCGTCCCGGCCACGCCGGCTATCCCGTCGAGACGCCGCTCGCCCAGTCCATCGGCGAATTCGAGGCCGGATTCGGTTTCGTCATCCACGGCGCCGGGTCGGACGACGTGACGACGCACATCGCGCGACTGGCCGACGACGTGCTGCATCCGTTGCGCGGCGAGACGTGGCGCACCGCCATCGCGCCGCCGGCGGTCGTACGCGGCGCCGAACTTTCGGGCGATGGCCTCGCCGCCACCACGATCAAGGACAGCGAAGACGGTCAGTGGATCGTCCTGCGTTGCGTCAACCTCCTGGATCACGCCGGGCAGGGCACCTGGCGCCTGGCCGGCATCAACGAAGCCAGGTTCGCACGACTCGACGAATCACCTGGTGAATCACTCCCGGTCCACGACGGTCAGGTCACCTTCATTGCCTCAGCACGAGCGATCGTGACGATCCTCGCGCGTTAGGCTGCCATCGCCTTCAGGCTTCACGCCCTGTCCCCAAGCGTCGAGACCACCTCACCCGCCAGCCGGTCCCGCATCGCGTCACCCAGCAGCGTGCACCCCAGCACGGTCAGGATCAGCGCGACGCCCGGCGCGATCGCCACCCATGGTGCCGTCACGATCAACTCCCGGCCACCGGCGATCATGTTTCCCCAGCTCGGTTGTGGCGGCTGCACCCCGAGGCCCAGGAAAGCCAGCCCGCTTTCGAGCAGGATCGCGTTGCCGACTCCCAGCGTCGTCGCCACGATCGCCGGCCCCATGGCGTTAGGCAGCACGTGACGCGCCAGGACCCGGAGCGGCGTGCTGCCGATCGCCCGCGCCGCGTCTGCCCATGGTAATTCGCGCGCGCCGATCACCTCGGCCCGCACCAGCCTCGCCACGCCCATCCAACCCGTTGCCGCCAGTACCACCAGCACCGTGGTGGTGCCCGGACGCCAGAGGGCAGCGCACATCAACAGGAGGATGAGACGCGGGATCGCCAGCATCGCGTCTGACACCGCCATGGCCAGGCGATCGAATGCGCCCCGCCACCAGCCGGCCGCAGCCCCGACCGCCACACCTATGAGACCCGCCAGCGCCGACCCGCCCACGCCGATCGCCAGCGACAGCCGGCCGGCCAGCATCATGCGAACGAACAGGTCGCGGCCGAAGCGATCGGTGCCCAGCAGGTGGAACCGGCCCGCATCATCGGTCGAGAACGGACCAACCAGGCGCGCGCCCAGCACATCGTCGATCGCCAGCGGATCCTGCTGTGCCATCATCGGCACGATGACGGTGGCCACGGCCAGTACCGCCAGGAGCCCGCTGGCCCAGCGCTCCGTCCGCGTCACAGGCGCCGCCTCGGGTCGACGACATGGAGCAGCACGTCCGACGCCGCATTGGCGAGTACGACGAGCCCCGCGTACACAACGGTGGCGCCCATCACGACCGGATAGTCGCGCGCACTGATCGCCTCGAGCATGACGCGGCCCATGCCAGGCCACGCAAAAATCGATTCGACGAACACCGATCCTGCGACGACACCGGGCAGCGCCAGCATCAGCAGAACCACCAGCGGCGGCAGCGCATTCGCCAACAGGTGCCGGAACATCACGCGCCGCGGGCCGAGTCCCTTGGCGCGGGCGGTTCGCACCCATTCGGCGCGCGAGAGGTCGAGGAGGGCGGTGCGTGCATAACGAGCGATGCCGGCGGCGCCGACCGCGGCGAGCACGGCGATCGGCAGCACCGAATGCCGCAACAGGTCGGGCAACATGGCGAGCCCGCCGGCGTCCGACGCGGGACTCGTCAGGCCGAAGGCCGGCAGTCGCATCCAGGCCGGTGCCCCGACGCGAGACAGGCCGTAGGTAAAGACCGCGATCGCCGTCAGTGCGAGCCAGTAGCTGGGAGCGGCATAGACGGCAGTCGTCAGTCCGGTCATCACGCGGTCGAGCCAGGTGTCCCGCTTCGCCGCCTGCAACGCACCCACGGCAATCCCCACGACAAACGTCAGCAGCAGCGAAAGGCTGCCCAGCCAGATCGATACCGGCAGGGCGTCCGCCAGCATTTGCCGGACCGGTTCGCGCCGCCGGAAGCTCTCACCGAAGTCTCCACGCAGCAGGTTGCCCAGCCACCTTCCATATTGTTGCGGCAGCGGGCGGTCGAGGCCGAGTTCCTGCCTGAGCTGGCGGGCAACCTCGGGCGTTGCATCGGGTGGTACGAGGAGGTCGGCGGCGTCCCCAGGTGCCGCCTGCAGCAACACGAACGTGAGCGTGAGGACCAGCCAGATGAGTCCCAGCGCGGCGGCACCACGACGAGCGAGGTAGGGCACGCGGTGAAAATGGCGCTTCGACTCGCGGCAACACAGGGGGATCTCGCACGCCTCGGGCGGTCAGCGCGCCGGGCGTCGCTTCTTCTGCTGCTTTCGGCGTGCGCGGTGGCCAGCACCAACGATGTGGTGGTCTTTGCGTCCGGGGCGGACCTGGAATCAGCCAATCCGCTGGTGACGATCCATCCGCTGGCGAGGCAGGTGCAGCGGCACGCGCTGTTCGTGACGCTCACGCGCCTTGACTCGGCGCTGGTGCCACAGCCGTACTTCGCGCGCCGCTGGGAGTGGTCCGAGGACGGCCGCCGCCTGACGATGCACCTGTTTCCGTCATTGATGTGGCACGACGGACCGGCGACGACCGCGCGCGACGTGGCATTCACGATCGATGCCGCCCGGGACCCGGCCACCGGCTTTCCACGCGCGTCGGACCTGGTCACGATCGATTCCGTTTCAGTGGCCGACGACACGACGTTCGTGATTTCCTTTTCATCTGCGCCACCGGGATTGCCTCCGATCCTGAGCGAGTTGCCGATCGTTCCCGAACACCTGCTGCGAGACGTGCCACATTCGTCCTTCCGCCAGCAGGCCTTTGCCATGGCGCCGACGGGCAACGGACCGTTCCGGTTCGTCAGGCGCGACGCCGGACGCCGCTGGATCTTCGAACGCGCGGCTGAATTCCCTGACTCGCTGGGCGGTCCGCCCGCGGTCCGCCGGCTCGTCATCGCGGTCGTCGATGAGGCCACGACGAAATTCGCGGGACTGGTCAGCGGTGACCTGCACGTGGCCGGCATCGCACCCACCATGGCCACACTGGTTGCGAATGATCCGGCACTCCGCGTGGTCGATTATCCGGTGGCGTTCGTGACCGCCATCGTGTTCAACAGCGCCAGGCCGCCGTTCGACGACGTTCGCGTCCGGCACGCGATCGATGCCCTCATCAACCGGCAACGCGTCATCGACGTCGCCCTCGCGGGGTTTGGCGTCCCGGCCGATGGGCCGGTCAGCAACGCCCATCCGTGGTACGAAGCGGGACGGCGGCCCACCGTCGCCGAGGCCGACTCACTGCTCGATGCGGCGGGCTGGCGCTCGTCAGGCATAGCGCGCGAGCGCAACGGTCAGCCGCTCCAATTCACCCTGCTGACGGTGGGCAGTAGCGACAACGCGATCGAGCAGCTCATTCAGGCGGACCTGCGCGAACACGGAATCCAGATGGATATCCGGCAGATGGAGCACGGCGCATTCCTCACCACGGCCCGGAAAGCGCCGAAGGACTTCGACGCGCTGTACACGGGCGTGAGCGGCGACCTGTCGCTGTCCCACCTTGCCTCGATGTTCGATGGCCGTCTCGCCGGCGGCGCACTGGACTACGCCGGCTATCACACGCCGCGGCTGGACGCGATGTTCGCCGCCGTGACGTCGGCTGGGACGGATGCCGCGCTCGCCAATGCGTGGCGATCGGTCCAGCGGGAGCTGTCGGCCCAGGTGCCGGTCTCCTGGATCTACCATGCGCGTGGCGTGCAGGGGTTGTCGCGCCGCCTGCAAGCCGTGCGCATGGACTTGCGCGGCGAGATGGCGACACTCGTTCGCTGGCGTCTTGAACCGGCCGGCGCCGGCACCTGATGCTGCTGGCTGACGAAAGCAGCATCGAACAACGGCGAGCGCTGGCCAATGGTCCGCTCGCGCCACTCGCGGACTCCCTCGCCGCCGATCTCGATCGGCTGCTGCCTGACGAGGACGTGTTCGTTCCCCGCGAAAAGGCCCGCATGACGCGTCGCGGCGGGCGATGCGAGCGAGATGGATCCTTCCTCGAGTTCGATCCCCGGAGCCCGTTCCGGCACCGATGCCCGATGTGCGGGACCGAGTACAAAGGCGATGAGCATTACCGCTGGTGGATCATGGGCTACCAGCTCTGGCTTGCCGAACGGGCGGTGCATGCCGCGGCATTGTGGCGGGTCCGGACCAACGGGCGCCATCGGGCGCTGGCGGAAGCGATCCTGCTCAAGCTCGCCGCGGCGTACCTCGAATACCCCAACCAGGACAACGTCCTCGGGCCTGGCCGTGTGTTCTTCAGCACGTATCTCGAGTCGATCTGGTCGTTGCAGCTCTCGCTCGCCGTTTCACTGCTGGAAGGTGGCGGCGCGTCGACCGTCGCGGGCCCTGTCCGGGAGCGCATTCTGGCGCCGTCCAGCGAACTGGTCGCCTCGTACGACGAAGGGCTGTCCAACCGCCAGGTCTGGAACGCCGCCGCGTTAGGTGCCGCCGGCCTGCTACTCGACAAGAGCGACCTGGTAGATCGCGCGCTACACTCCACGGACCGGCTCCTGCGTGAAGGCATGCTCGCCGATGGCACGTGGTACGAGGGTGAGAACTACCACTTGTTCGCCCATCGTGGCGTGTGGCACCTGGTCCAACTGGCGACCCGCGTCGGTGCGAGCGTCCCGCGGGACCAGCGCGAGCGGTTTGAACTCGGCTTCGTCGCGCCGCTGCGCACCGCACTCCCGGACTACACGTTTCCGGCGCGACGGGACTCCCAGTACCGGGCGTCGCTGCGGCAATGGCGCATCGCCGAGTCGCTCGAGCTGGGGCGCGCCTGCGTCGACGAACCGTCAGAACTCTCCGCCGGCCTGGCGTCGATCTACGACCACGGCCAGCCCGGCGACTCGGCGCGATGGCGGTCGACCGCTGAAGCCGAACGAAATGTCCCCGCCGTCCGCCTGACGAGAGCGGACCTCGGCTGGAAGTCACTGCTCTTTGCACCACCCGACGCGCCGGCCGGTGAGGCCGCCAACGCGTCGTCGGCATTGATGGAGGGACAGGGGTTCGCGGTCGTTCGGCGCGACGACGGTCGCACGTACGTTGCGCTGGACTACGGCCACCGCGGGGGAAGCCACGGCCATCCCGACCGCTTGAACCTCTGGCTCGTCCTCGGCGAGCACCGCGTGTTCGAGGACGTCGGTACAGGGTCGTACGTCGAGAAGGCGCTGCACTGGTACCGGAGCACGCTCGCGCACAACGCCCCGCTCGTCGATGGTCGTTCGCAGTTGCCGGTGGCGGGAACGTTGCGCGCCTGGGACGAGCGGGATGGCTGGTCGTGGATCGATGCCGAGGCCTCGATCGCGCCCGGTGTACTCGTCAGGCGGACGGTGGTGGTCGGGCCGGGCGATCTCGTGGATCGAATCGAGTGGCACGCCGATCGAGAGGTCGAACTCGATGTGCCGATGCACATTGAAGCCGACGTGGTTGGCGCCCGCTGGAATCCCACGACGCTGCCTGGCGAAACGGGCATCGAGGACGGGTTCGGCTTCGTCTCGGATGCGGCAACGGCTCCGGGCCGGTCGATCCCATGGCAAGTCGAGTCATCGCATGTAAAGGGCGCAGTCGTCGCCAATGTGACGCACGAGTGGTGGCGGGCCATGGCGCCGGGCCCACCACGTGAACATGCACGAACGTTTCTGTTGCTTCGGCTGCGCGGAAACAGTGGTTGTCTCACCTCTTCGTGGTCATGGAGCGGGCAACCGGTCATGACCCGGCCGGAGAACGACGTGTTCGATGTCCGTATCGGGCCATCCACATTTTCGCATCGCGTCGCGGCGGATACCTGGCAAGTGACGCACGATGGCGTCGCGATCGTGCTCGACGGACGGCGCCAGGTTCGGCCGGTACGGACCGTTCGGGTTGCCGCGGAGCGCGCTCCACTCGTGATATCCGCCAGCTCGCGCGGTCATCCAGGAGCGCGCTTCGAGATGGGTGAGGAGAATTACCGCCGCACCGAGTCGTCGTGGAAGGAAGCCGGCTCGCCAACCGCGACAGTCGAAATAGGAGCGAACGACGGTGAGATATTCATCGACGTGCAGGTCAGGAGCACGAAACCGAACTTTGCGCAGGCGCGCGGCGACAATCCTCTCGACAATGAGCATCCCGACGTGAACAGCGACGGCGTACAGATTCACCTCACGGCTCCAGGCACTGGTGGGCGTCCGGTGGAGGCAACCTGGCTTCTCGTGCCGGAGCCGGAGCCAGGTACGATCCGAATGAGCCGGCGCGGGAACGCCGCCAACGTTCCGATGCGCGCGTCCTGGTCGCTGGTTCCCGCCGGCTGGGCGGTGTCGCTGCGCATCCCGCGGGACGCGTTAGGCGCGCGGGACGCCAGGTTCGGCCTCGACGTCGTTGTGAACGAGATGCCGGCCGGCCGGGAACGACGGCGTGGCCAGCTGGTGCTGAGCGGGAAGGGAACCGGCTGGGCCTGGCTGCTCGGCGACCGCCAGGACCGCGACGCCCTGCTGCCGATGGTAGTGCGCGATGAGTGAGTCGCAGCTCGGCGGGGTCCGGGTCGTGTTGTTTGAAACACAGAACATCATCAACGTCGGCGCGGCCATGCGCGCGATGAAGAACATGGGCGTGCACGACCTGCGGCTCGTGAACGCGGTTCCGATCGACCCGTGGCGCCTGCAAGGCATCGCCCACGATACAGGCGACATCCTGAAGAACACGAAGGAGCACTCGACGCTCGACGACGCGATCAGCGACTGCGTGCTCGTGGCCGCCTTTACCGCACGACACCGGGCGGCTCGCTGGGACATCGCCACGCCGCGCGAGGTGTCATCTCGCGTGCTGGATGCGGTCGAGGAAGGTCCGGTGGCGCTGTTGTTCGGGCGAGAGGACCGCGGCCTGCCTAACGAAGCGCTGGACCGGGCCCAGCTGCACGTGACCATTCCCACGACCGGCTACGCCTCGCTCAACCTGGCCCAGGCCGTCATGGTGGCGCTCTACGAACTCCACATTGCCGCCGGGGATGCGACCCGGGCGCGCAAGCCACCGCGCAAGGACTCGCCGCCGCCCCCAGTGGAGGAAATCGAGCGCTTCCACGCCGACGCCGAGGCCGCGTTGAAGGCGATCGAGTTCTTCAAGACGCGGTATCCGGAACACGTGCTGCGTACCTTGCGTTCGCTCGTCGCCCGCGCGGATCCCAACGCGCGCGAACTTTCCCTCATGCGAGCCATGGCCATCGAAGTGGTAAAGAACCTGGAACGTGTGAAGCGCCGCCTGGCCTCGACACCTGAATCCCCGGCGATTAACCCTGAGGAGTAGAAGCCGCCTTCCACCTTCCGCCCTCTACCTATAATTCCGTATGCCCTTCGGCCGTCTCTTCCGCGGAAAAAAAGATGCTCCCCAAACGGATCCCGACTCCGGTGCTGAAGCTGTCGCCGAAGAAGCGGAAGAACCCGAGTCCGACGTTCCCCCCGAGTGGGACGAAAGCGGCGAAGACCTCGAGCGATCGTGGCGCGCACGCGCTGCCGATGTCATTCCCGGAGGATCCTCGACGGGCAGCAAGCGTCCGGACGCACTCTACGGAGAAGGGAATGACAGCGGTCCGAGCCACTTCAGTCGCGCCAGTGGATGCCGCCTGACGACGCCCGGTGACGTCACGCTCATCGATTGCACCATGGCGCTGGGTTCGGTGGCGATCGGATACGCCGAGGAGCGAATCCTGCGAGCCGCCATCACCGCCGCCGCCGGTGGCAACGTCGCCGGACTGGCGCACACCTCGGAGGTCGAACTCGCCGAACGGTTGGGCGACCTCATCCCCATCGCCGAGCAGGTCCGGTTCCTCAAGAGTGGCGCGGACGCGGTATCGGCGGCGATCCGCATCGCGCGAACGGCGACCAATCGGAACTCGGTCGTCGGCAGTGGCTACTTCGGCTGGCACGATTGGAGCAGCACGAGCGACGGCATCCCGCCCGGCACTCGTCAGGCATTCCAGGCCGTTCCCTTCGACGATGTGCCAGCGCTCGAAGCGGCATGTCAGCGCGCCGGAACGGATCTCGCCGCGATCGTCCTCGAGCCCGTCGTCGAAAGGCTGCCCAGCGAGGAATGGATCGCTGCGGCCCGGCGGCTCTGCGACCAGACCGGCGCGGTCCTCATCTTCGATGAACTGAAGACGGGATTCCGGCTTGCTCGTGGTGGATTCCAGGAACTGTCGGCCGTGAAACCCGACCTGGCCACGTTCGGAAAGGCAATGGCCAACGGTTTCCCGATCGCCGCGGTCGTGGGCAAGCGCGACGTCATGGACGCCGCGCGCCATACCTGGATCTCCAGCACGCTGGCGGGCGAGTCGATGTCGATCGCCGCCGCCTTGGCGGTGCTGGATATCTATGAAGGTGAAGAGGACATCTGCGCCTCGCTGGCCCGAATCGGTGCCGGCATACGCTCTTCGGTCGCCGCCGCCGTTCAGGCGAGTGGAATCGAGGGCGTGACGGTCGATGGCCTCGACCAGATGTGGTTCATCAGGTTCGACGATCCTTCGGTCGAACGCCAGTTCCTCGAGGAATCCATTCGCGAAGGCGTGCTGTTCAAGCGCGGCGCGTACAATTACGCCTCGCTGGCCCACGACGAAGAGGACACCCTGGTGGAGATCGAGCGCTGCGCGAGCTCAGCACTCGTCGCCATCACCAACGCGCCGGCCGGCGACGAGTGACGCCGGCCGGGGCGGCACCGCTCGCGGGCGATGGACCGCTGATCGATGTCCACGCTCATTTCTACCAGGAAGGATCCGGCCGCCCCGGCTGGCGCGAGTTGAATGCCGCGCGGTTCGCCGCCGGCGAGCGCATCGGGATCACCTGGCACGTCGGTTCGATACTGGGCCGGTGGGGGGCCACGTCGCCGACCTACTTCCAATCGCCGGACGACACGGTTGCCGGGAATGACGCCATGCTGGCGGTGCAGTCCGCGCAACCGTCGCGGGTGCGGACCTGGGCCGCCGTCAACCCTAACGACTCGGCATTCGCCCTCGAGGAGCTCGAGCGTTGCCGCGCTCGCGGCGCGGTCGGTATCAAGCTCGCCGCGGCGCGCCGCGCGTCCGATCCATTGCTCGATCCCGTGATGCAGTATGCCGCGCAGCATCACCTGCCGGTGCTGCACCACGCGTGGCAGCGGCGGCCGTCGCATGTTGCCGGGCAGGATCCGTCCGACGCCATCGATCTCACCCGTCTCGCGT
>CAMPKM010000036.1 GCA_946887155.1 uncultured Gemmatimonadota bacterium | reverse complement strand
CCAAGGTGGTCGAGGACGCGGTCCGGAGGATCGTGTCGTTGATGAGGATCGAGCTTGCCTGACTGCACGTGAGGACGTGAGGACGTGAGGACGTGAGGTCGTGAAGACGTGAGCACGTGAGGTCGTGAAGACGTGAGCACGTGAGACTCCTGCAGCCGCCACCATCTGCCATCTGCCATTCCCATCGGCTATGAACGTTCTCATGATTGCCCCGGGTTATCCCGGAGAGATGCCCTATTTCTGCCGCGGGCTTACGCAGCACGGCGGCAAGGTGTACGGGTTGAGCGATGTGCCCGAGAATGACCTGCCGGCGCTGGCGCGGCAGCACCTTTCCGGTTACCTGCGCGTCCCGAATCTGACCGATGAAGGTGCCGTGGTGCGCGCTGTCGCCTCCGCGGTCGCGGGGCGGCAGGTCGAACGGGTCGTGTGCCTGTGGGAACCCGGCGTCGTACTGGCGGCAAAGCTGCGCGAAGCGCTAGGCGTGCCGGGCATGCGTGAGGCGCAGGCGCAGACCTTCCGTAACAAGGACCTGATGAAGCAGAAGGTCGCGGCGGCCGGCATCCGCACCGCGCGTCATGCGTCGGCGAAGTCCGTGGCAGAGGTGCGCGACGCCGCCCGCGAGATCGGATTTCCCGTGATCGTAAAGCCGATCGCCGGCGCTGGCTCCATGGACACCGTGCGCGCCGGTAGCGCGGAGGAACTCGAGCGCGCGCTGGCGCAGGTCAAGTCGTACGACGAGGTCAACGTCGAGGAATTCATCGAGGGCGAGGAATTCACCTACGACACGATCTGCATCGACGGCCGCATCGTCTACGAGAACGTCTGCTACTACCGGCCCAACCCGCTCATCGCGCGCAGCACGGAGTGGATTTCGCCGCAAACGATCGCCCTGCGCGACCTGTCCACACCAGCAGTGAAGGCCGGCATCGCGCTGGGACACGCGGTGCTGAAGGCGCTGGCGTTCAGCACCGGCTTCACGCACATGGAATGGTTTTACACGGCGCGGAAGGAAGTCGTGTTCGGCGAGATTGCCGCCCGCCCGCCCGGTGCCCATACCGTCGATCTGATGAATTTCGTGGGTGATGTGGATCTCTTCAGCGGCTATGCAGAAGCGGAACTCCACGGGACGTTCAGTACGTCAACGGAACGGAAATACAACGCCTCCAACATCTTCAAGCGGGCCCAGGGCAAGGGACGCATCCGTCGCGTGGAAGGACTGGAAAGCATCCTGGCGCGATTCGGCGAACATATCGCGCATGTCGACCTTCTGCCCGTTGGCGCCGAACGCCGGAGCTGGGTACAGACGCTGGTGAGCGACGGGTATGTCGTGGTGCGCCATCCGGACCTCAGTGCGTGCTATGAAATTTCGGATGCCGTGGGGACGGACCTGCAGTTGTACGCGGGCTAAAAAGCAGGTGGTAGACATGAGACGACATTAACGCTGGGCAGCGCTCCCTACACGGACTCGGCGGTTGGCGCAATTATCCCCTAGGGCTGGTGGTGGCAGGGCGTTCCGGGGCGTAAAAGTACGTCTCCGAGTTTGTGCCCCTGGTGAGGACGGCTGAGCACCTTCCTGACGTCCAATTGATCCCGATGACTCGTGATGATGAAACGACGCTTCCAGCGTCGGTGTTGAGCCAGCTACATGTAGCGCCTGACGACAAGACTGCCCGACCGCCGTTCACGGCGTCGGTGGCTACGCACGAGATGATGCAGTTGCGCCAGGACCTCGCCGCGACGCTGCTCGAGCTGTCGCAGGACGCCATCATCATCCGTGACGCCGAGGACCGCGTCACGTTCTGGAATCGCGGTGCGCAGGAGATGTATGGCTGGAGCGCCGACGACGCGCTGTCACAGCGGATCAATCAACTGCTGAAGACTGACCCGACCGCGTGGGCGGGCCTTCAGGAGGAGCTGGAACGCACTGGGTTCTGGGACGGCCAACTGCTGCAGAAGCGCAAGAGTGGTTCGGCCGTCCTTGTCCACTGTCGTGAAGTGCTCGTTCGTGATGCCGAGGGCAATCGATCGGCCGTGTTGGCGATCAAGCGCGACATCACCGAGCAGCAGCAAGCCATCCAGGCGCTCAAGGAAGCTGACCGGCGTAAGGACGAATTCCTCGCGACCCTCGCGCACGAGTTGCGGAACCCTCTCGCACCCATCCGCAACGCCGTCGAAATCATGCGGCTGGCGGGCGACGACCGAATGGCGATCGAGCACTCGCGCCAGGTGCTCGATCGCCAGGCCGGACAGCTGGCACGCATCGTGGAAGACCTCATCGACCTCGCGCGCATCGTCGAAAAGAAAGTGGAGATCCGCAAGGAGCGGGTCGCGGTGCGGAGCATCGTCGAAACGGCGGTCGAAACGAGCCGGCCGCAGCTCGAGGAATCACGCCTCAGGCTCACGGTGCACCTGCCCGCCGAACCGCTCTTGCTCGATGCCGATCCCATCCGCATCTCGCAAGTGCTCGTGAACCTGCTCAACAACGCCGCCAAGCACACCACCCCGAATGGCGAGGTCACGCTGACGGTCGAACGGGCGCACGCGACCGCGCACGACTCGCCGGCGGGTGAAGTGGGTCGCGCTCAGGACATGGTCACCATCCGCGTTGGTGATACCGGAGTCGGCATTGCGCCCACGCTGCTGCCGCATGTGTTCGAGATGTTCACCCAGGGGCCGCGAACGACGCAGCAGGGTCGGGGTGGACTCGGTGTCGGTCTTGCCCTGGTGCGCAGCCTGGTCGAGATGCACGGTGGATACGTCGAGGCGCATAGCGCCGGCCCGGGCGAGGGAAGCGAGTTTGCGGTACACCTTCCCCTTGCACTGGGCCCGACGGAAACGCCGGCACGTCCGCGTGTCGCGTGGTCCAGGGGCAACCTGTCGCGACGCAAGATCATTGTGGCCGACGACAACGACGATCAGGTCGAGAGCCTGGCGATGCTGCTGAACCTCATGGGCCATACGGTGACCATCGCCTCGAGCGGTCCGGAAGCGATTGCGCGGGCCACCGAGGTCCATCCGGACCTGATGCTGATCGACATCGGCATGCCGGGCATGGACGGCTACGAGGTGGCTCGGCGCGTCCGGCAGGTGCCGGACCTTCAGCGCGTCGTACTGGTCGCCCAGACCGGCTGGGGAGGTGACATCGATCGCGAACGATCGGTGGAGGCCGGCTTCGACGCGCATCTCGTGAAGCCGGTGACCCCGTCGACCCTCGAAGAGGTGCTTCGCGCGATCAAGCGTTAGGCGGGCCGGTCGAAGTGAAACGTCGCCGCGCACCGACATCTCGAGCCGCGCCGCAACGGTCGAGCCGGGAATCCGCGACCGCGATTGAGCGGGACGCCCCTTGTTGTGAGCGAGCTGGCCACCTGCGATGGAGCCAGTGGTTGGCTAAGTTGATGGCCGACAGCACCTTCTGTTCCAGGCGCAACCGTTCGGCAGACGCTATTCAGGTGCCGGGTTGCATCCAGTTCTCCCCCATCCGGCACCAGGCCTGGTGGCGGAATCAATCCCTGTGAGACTCTACGTTTACGAGCCCAGAGAAATGAAACTCACGCGGTCAGCACGGACATGGCTGCGTCGCCCGCGGTAGTCACGCCTGACGCCGAAGCCAGCCCGCGCCAGTTGTTGTCCAACGGCTGGTGGGCACTGAGGCTGGTCTGGTCGACCAATCCGAGAATCATGACCGGGTTGGTGGTCGTGACGCTCCTGGGCGGTGTGATCCCGGCTGGACTCGCGTTGTTCGCGCGCGGCATCATCAACGCGACCGTCGAGGTCATCGACTCGGGCGGCACCGACTATTCGGTCATCTACGCGTGGATGGCGGTCGGCCTGACGCTTACGCTGCTCGAGGGCGTCGGACATCTGGGCCAGAACTTCCTGTCCCGGCGGCTGGATGACGATATCAACCTCGCCATTACCTCGACCGTCCTGGAGCATGCCGCGATCCAGGACCTCTCGTTCTTCGAGAACGCGCGTTCGCGGGAGACCATCGAACGAGCGCAGCAGAACATCGCCACGCACATTTCCGGGTTCGTGGTCAAGGCGTTAGGCGCCGTGACCGCGTTCCTCCAGGCCGTTTCGCTGACCGTGATCCTGGCGCTGATCGAACCGTTGGTGCTGCTCCTGGCGGTGGCGTTCGCGTACCCGTACCTGGTGCTCCAGTGGCGCCTGACGCGCGGGTACTTCCGGAACGAAAACAGCCGCGTCACCAAGCGCCGGTGGACGAGCTACTTCGTGTCCATGGTGACCGATCACAAGGCGGTACCCGAAGTCCGCCTGCTGAACCTGGCGCCGTATCTCATCCGGCGCTTTCGCACGCTGATGACCGAGTTCCGCGACCAGGACCGGTCGCTTCACGTGCGGGGCTTCGTCGGCAGCGTGACACTGGTGGCGTTGATGACGGGCGGCCTGTTCCTGGTCTTCTTCCGCGTGATTTCCGCGGTATTCCAGGGCCGCTTGACGCTAGGCGACGTGGCGGTGTTCGGCGGCGCGACGGCCCGGCTGCGCCTTTCGCTCGAACGCGCGATAGGAACGCTGAGCGCGGCGATCGGTGAGGCGCTGTACATCGCGAATCTCCGCAGATTCCTGTCGGTCACGCCCGCCATCGTCGACGGATCGCGGCGGTTTTCCGGTGTCGCCCGTGGAGAGGTCGAGGTCGTGAACCTCACGTTCACGTACGATGGCTCGACTGAGCCGGCACTGCACGACGTGTCGTTGCACATCCGGCCCGGCGAAATCGTCGGACTCGTGGGCGAGAACGGCGCCGGGAAGTCGACACTCATCAAGCTGCTGTGCCGCCTGTACGAACCGGGCAGCGGAAGCATCCGGTTCGACGGCACCGATATCCGGGAGCTGTCGATCGCTTCGTATCACCAGCTCATCGCCTCGGTGCTGCAGCCGGTCGGTCGTTACGAAGCCTCGGCGGCCGACAACGTGGCCTATGGCGACTGGGAGCGCCTGCTCGGTGAGCGCGCCGCCGTCGAACGCGTGGGACGTGAGGCAGGGATAGACCCGTTGTTCCGCGAGCTGCCCCAGGGCTACGACACGCCCATCGGGCGCCGGTTTGGATCGCGCGACCTGTCCGGCGGCGAATGGCAGCGCGTGGCGATCGCGCGCGCACTCGCGCGTCCCGCCTCGCTGCTGATACTGGACGAGCCCACGTCCAGCCTCGATGCCCGCGCGGAGTTCGAACTGTTCAGCCGGTTTCGCGAACTGGCGGCGGGAAGAACCACGCTGCTGGTGTCCCACCGGTTCTCCACGCTCAGCATGGCCGACCGGATCATCGTGATGGAGGACGGCCGGATCGTCGAACAGGGAACGCACGCGCAATTGATCAGGGATGGGGGCTTGTACGCCACGTTGTATTCGCTGCATGTGCGACTCATGCAGGCGCCGGAGCCGCTCCGTGACGGCTGAACGACTCGCCGGAGGATTCGAGTTCGATGGGTTCCGTGCGCGCGCGGAATCCGTGCACGAAGCGACCTTACATCAGCCGTAGCGTTCCAACGCCTTACGAGAGTCAGCGCGAGAGGCTAGAGTGCGGGATCCTCACCCTCCTGGGGACAGACATCTGCAAGGTGCGCGCCTGCCCCCGGTTCCCTTACGTTAGGCGGACCTGACTCATGCTGCTCGATTCCATCAAACGTATGTTCGGCACTCAGCAAGCCGAACCAGTGGACGCGCCACCGCCGGGTGTGGAGCCGCTTCACCTGGCGGCCTGTGTCCTGCTGCTCGACATCGCGCACGCCGATGGCGAGTTCTCCGACGCCGAACGCACGCACATCGAGCGTGTCCTGGAACGCCACTTTTCACTTCCTGCGGAAGCAGGTAAGGCGCTGATGGAGCTGGCCGACCGGGAACGTCGCAACGCGGTCGATCACTTCCAGTTCACGTCGCAGTTGCGCGCGAACTACGACACGGGACAGAAGATGGTGCTGGCGGAAATCATGTGGGGAATCGTCCTGGCCGACGGGCAGGTCGCCGAACACGAACATTATCTCACACGGAAGATCTCGAACCTGCTCGAGCTCGAGCCGGGTTATCTCTCGGCGGCGAAGGACGCCGCTGCCCGCAAGCGAACCGAATAACGGACCCAGGGCCCGCTCTGCCACTTCCCCGCGGTTCCGATCATCGCCGTGTTCAGTGCGGTCGTGCTGCTCTCGAGTGCACGGGGCGCGATCGATGAATTCCGGCCTCGCGCAGGGCAAGGCTCCCATGGGTTCGATGAAGACCCTGCGCGATCGCGGAGTAGTGCAGGCGGGCGTAGCCGAAGCGGAAGCGAAATGGCGGGCGGCTCGGGCGTTTCTCGTCGACACGCTTCAGCAGGCGTGGACGCTCGGTCTTCCACCGGATTTGCCACTGCTCGTCTTCTAGAACGATTCGGAACCTGCACGGCCATATCGGTGCTCACCACGCGCTGATGTGGCCGTGGCTGTAGCGCAGTTCGCCAGCACCGGCCAGGCGGGTCTGGCGACGATGCTTGCGCACGGACATCGTTGGTTATTCGGCGCCGTGCGACGCGAGCGGATCCTCGCGGCCACCCGGAAAGAATTCGGGTTCGTGCGCGTCGTTCCACCCGACCCCGAATGGACGCTTCGCCACAACCGCGGCAGGAACGGTCCGCGCTCACTCCGTCCGTGGCATTTCCGCTCGTTGGTATTGGCGCGTCGGCCGGTGGCCTCGAGGCGTTGAGTCAACTTCTCGCCGCGGTGCCGCCTGAAAGCGAACTGGCGTTGCTGGTTGTCCAGCACCTCGACCCGAATCACAAGAGCCGCCTGCCGCAGCTTCTGTCTCTTGCGACGACGATGCCGGTGGTCGAGGCAACGGATGGCGAGCCGATCGAGCCGCGACGCGTGTATGTCATGCCACCTAACGCCAATCTGGGCGTTACCGATGGACGCATCAGGCTGACACCGCGCGACCAGTCGCCGCGACACTTCCCGGTAGACTACCTGTTCCGCTCACTTGCCGCCGAGGATGGCCGCCGTGCCATTGCCGTGGTGTTGTCAGGCTCCGGAACCGACGGCACCCAAGGCTGCAGCGAGATCAAGGCGGCTGCAGGTATTACCCTGGCGCAGGACGAGGAAACTGCAACGCATCCGGCGATGCCGAAGAGCGCGGTGGACAGCGGATGCATCGACTTCATCCTTCCGCCAGCGGAGATTGGTCGGCGGCTTGGACATATTGCGACGCATCCCTGGGTCCGCCCTGGCGATGATGCCCGGGAGGGTGAGGCAACCGCCGCCGAGAGCTATCACCTGGTGCTCAACGCCATACGGGGTCGTACCGGCGTGGACTTCGCCCTCTACCGCGATACGACCATCCGGCGGCGGATCATGCGACGCATGGCGCTGCACGCAGAACCGTCGATGGACCGCTACGCTGAGCGACTCAGCGACGACAGGGCCGAGCTCGACGCCTTGTACCATGACCTGTTGATCAACGTCACGAGCTTCTTCCGCGATCCGGAACTGTTCGACGTCCTCAAGTCGCGCGTCTTTCCCGAGCTCGCGAGGACCAAGGCGCCCAACGATCCGATCCGCGTCTGGGTCCCCGGCTGCTCAACGGGACAGGAAGCGTATTCGATCGCGATGGCGCTGATCGAGTTCTACGACAACCAGGCGGTCCGACCCGCGATCCAGATCTTTGCCACTGACCTGAGCGAACAAACCGCGCTCGACAAGGCGCGCGCAGGCGTCTACCCCGTCACGATAGAAACCGAAGTCACCCCGGAGCGATTGCAGCGGTTTTTCCGCCGCGAAGACAATCACTACCGGATTGACCAGGCCGTCCGTGACTGCTGCGTTTTCGCGCGTCACAACCTGATTGCCGATCCGCCATTTTCGCACATCGACATGATCAGCTGTCGAAACGTGCTCATTTACCTGAGCTCACCGCTGCAACGGCGCATACTCCCGACGTTCCATTACGCACTCAATGTGCCGGGTTTCCTCGTGCTCGGCGTGGCGGAGACCATCGGCGACAGCGCGGACTTGTTCGACCAGGTCGATCGCACCTACCGCATTTTCTCGCGCCGGAACGGTGTTGTCAGGCACCCATTTTCTCCTTCGTCGCTCTCCCAGCTGGTTACGTCACAGCACCAGCAGCGGTCGCCAACGTCAGCGCCCGCGGCGCACGACTTCCAGCGTGAGGCAGACCGGATCCTGCTGGGAAGATTTTCGCCGCCGGGTGTGCTGGTGGACGAGAACTTCGACATCCTCCAGTTCCGTGGTCGCACCAACGCCTACCTGGAATCACCAGCGGGCGATCCGACCAATAACGTGCTGAAAATGGCCCGAGAGGGGCTGTTCCTCGATCTGCGCAACGCCCTTACCGAAGCAAGCAAGCAAAACATTCCGGTGTCGCGAGCGGGAATCAGTCTTCGGCGGGATTCCGGGCTCGTGGAGATTGGGCTCGAGGTCCTGCCGGTGCTGTTGAGCGGTGCCGCGTGCTTCCTCGTGCTCTTTCATGAAGGCAGGAAGAATCCACCACGGGAGCAGATGCAGGCGTCTCCCCTGTCCGAAGCCGACTCCGCGCGCGAGCAGGTGCAGGTGCGCCAGGAATTGGTGGCGACGCGCGAGTACCTGCAGTCAATGATCGAGCAGCAGGACGCGGCCAACGAAGAGCTGCGGTCCGCAAACGAGGAGATTCTCTCCAGCAACGAAGAGCTGCAGAGCACCAACGAGGAACTGGAGACCGCCAAGGAAGAGCTGCAATCGGCCAACGAGGAACTCTCGACCCTCAACGAACAGTTGCAGCGGCGCAACCTCGAGCTCGACCTCGTCAATAGTGACCTCACCAACCTCCTGGACAGCGCGGACATTCCGGTCGTGATGGTGGCCGGCGACCGGCGCATCCGCCGCCTCTCGCCGCCGGCCCGGAGTGCGCTCGGCCTGCTACCCACCGATGTGGGACGGCCGATCGGAGACATGCGGCCGGCGGTCATCGTGCCTGACCTGGAACGGATCATCGGCGACGTGGTCGAGAAAATGCAGACCTTCGAGCGCGAAGTCCGTGACCGCGACGGGCGGTGGCACCTGTTGCGTGTTCACCCGTACCGGACCGCCGACAACCGGATCGACGGCGCGGTGGTGGTCCTCGTCGACATCGACCAGATGCGCCGTGACCAGGAGAAACTCGTCAGGCAGTCCACGCTGATCGAGTTGTCGCAGGACGCGGTGGTTACCAGGGATGCCGAGGACCGCATTCTCTCGTGGAATCGTGGCGCGGAAGCCATCTACGGATGGACGGCCGCGGAAGCGGTCGGCCAGCGGATCAGCGAACTCCTGCGGACCAACGCCGAGCAGTGGGCGTCGCTCAACCACGCGCTGCAACGCTCCGATGTGTGGGACGGCGAGTTGACACAGACCCGCAAGGACGGCACCCCCATCCTGATCCATTGCCGCGAAGTACTCATTCGCGACGAGTCGGGGCGGCGGGTCGCCGTCCTGGCGATCAAGCGCGACATCACGCAACTACGCCGGACAATGGAAGACCTGCGCGAAGCCGACCGGCGGAAGAACGAATTCCTGGCGACGCTGGCGCACGAGCTCAGGAATCCGCTCGCCCCGATCAGGAACGCCATCGAGATCATGCGGATCGCCAGTGCCAATCGCGAAGCGATCGCGCAGTCGCGCGAGATTCTGGATCGTCAGGCCACGCAACTGGCCCGCATCGTCGAGGACCTGGTCGACCTCGCGCGTATCGTCGAGAAAAAGATCGAAGTGCGCAAGGAGCAGGTCGCGGTCGCCTCTGTCGTGCAGATGGCGCTGGACTCGACCAGGCCACTCTTCGAGTCCAATCAACACGAGCTGAACGTCGAGCTCCCGGAGGAGCCAATTTACCTGCACGCAGATCCGGTTCGGATCGCACAGGTACTCGTCAACCTGCTGAACAACGCGTCGAAGTACACGGATCCTGGCGGCCGCATAACGATTTCCGCCGAACGATCGATGACCAGGGACCGCGTCGACTCGAAGAACACGAAGGCGTCGCGAAAAACGGCGAAGATTCGGCCGGCGACCGAGGGCTCGGATTCAGGTGAGGTCGTGATTCGTGTCAGCGATACCGGCCGCGGCATTTCACCGACCCTACTGCCTCACGTGTTCGAGATGTTCACACAGGGTCCACGGACAACCGCCCAGGGTCGCGGGGGCCTGGGTGTGGGGCTGGCGCTGGTCAAGAGTCTGGTCGAGATGCACGGCGGCACGGTGGCCGCTATCAGCGAGGGCATCGGCAAGGGAAGTGAATTCGTCGTGCGGCTGCCAGCGGACAAGCGACGGGTCCTGAGAACGCCCCGGAAGCCGGAGGACGAAAGCACGTCGTCCCGCCGGATTCTTGTCGTGGATGACAACGACGACCAGGTCGCGAGCCTGTCGACACTGCTGGAGGTAATGGGCCATCGCGTTGAAGTCGCCTCCACGGGAGAAGAAGCCATCGCCAAGGCAAGCGAGTTTCGTCCTGACCTCATGCTGGTCGACATCGGACTGCCGGGGATCGCCGGCTACGAAGTGGCGCGTCGTATCCGGGAGGACCCCGATCTCCAGGACGTGGTTCTGGTCGCGCAAACGGGGTGGGGGAGCGACGAAGATCGTCGACGCTCAAAGGAGGCGGGCTTCGATCGTCACCTCGTCAAGCCGGTAAGTCGCGGGACGCTCCAGGAAATCCTGAGCATGTTGCCCACCTGAGCAGTGGTGCAGGAGAGTCGGCGGGGCGCCTAGGTTTATCGGCACATGGACCCGAGCACACGGTTCCTCGAGAAGTGGAAAGCGCGCCGGCGATCCCCGCCCGGTCGCCTGGACGTCATCCATGACGTGGACAGCCCCGTCCTCGGCCGGTCAAGGGACATCCTCGTGTACCTGCCGGCCTCGTACGAAAAAAGCACGCAGCCGTATCCCGTGCTCTACATGCACGACGGGCAGAACCTGTTCGATCCCGCCACATCGTTTGCCGGTGAGTGGGGTGTCGACTCGGCGCTCGCCAAGGCGCCGCGAAAGGGACGACGGGCGATCGTCGTCGGTGTGCCGAATGCCGGCATCGACCGGATCGGTGAGTACACGCCCTTCGTCGACCAGCGCATCGGGGGTGGCGATGGCGATGAGTACCTCGACTGGCTGGAACAGCACGTCATGCCGATGGTCGAGGCACGGTACCGCACGATTCCCGGACCCGCGGGCGTGGGGATCGCCGGTTCGTCGCTTGGTGGCCTGATCAGCCTGTACGCGTTCTTCCGGCAGCCAGCCCGTTACGGCTTCGTCGGCTCGCTGAGTCCGGCGCTCTGGTTCGCCGAGGGGGACATCTTTCGGTTTGTCGAGTCGGCGGGATACGTTCGCGGCCGGATCTACCTCGATGTCGGAACGAAGGAAGGCGAGGGCACGCTGGCCAATGCGCGGCAGATGCGTGACCTCCTCATCGAGATGGGCTACCAACGCGGACGGGACCTGATGTGGGTCGAGGACAAGGGCGGCTTGCATAACGAGGCGGCGTGGGGGAAACGGCTGCGGCCAGCGCTTCCCTTCCTGCTCGGCGGCGTGCCGGAATGAGCACCCGCATGCCGGGGCACCACCGCTCATGGCACTCACCCATCCTGGGCCGCACGATGCACGTGCGCTGGTTCGGTGAGCGTGGTGCCCGGCTGTTCGCGTTCCCGACGACGATGGGCAACCATAACGAGTGGCCCAACCGGTACATGCCCGACGTGCTCCGCGAGCACATCGAGAAGGGCTGGCTCCAGCTCTGGTGCCTCGACCACAACCACGACCTGAGCTGGTACGCCAAGGAAACGCACCCGGGGCATCGCGCCTGGCTTCACCTGCAGTACGATCGCTACATCCGGGAGGAGCTGTTGCCGTTCACGGAATCGGTGAACGCCAACCCGTTCGTGATCGCGACCGGGGCGAGTTTCGGCGGCTTTCACGCCATGAGTATCGGGCTTCGCAACCCGTCACTGTTCCATCGCGTCATCGGGATGAGCGCGATGTACGACATCAAGGGGATGACCGGTGGCTATTCGGACGGCAACGTCTACGCCGGTAATCCGATGGATTTCATGCAGCACGAGCACGACCCGGCACGCCTGGCCGCGTTCCGGCGGCAGGACATCATCATCGCGATCGGGCGCGGGGATCCCAACTTCCAGGAGAACGTCGCGTTCTCGACCATCCTGTGGAACAAGGGAATCGGCAACGCGCTGCGCATCTGGGATGGACACGCGCATGACTGGCCGTACTGGGAACAGATGATCGTTCGGTATGTGGGGGGGCATGACTAGGGCACGGGCACGGGGCATCGGGCACGGCGATGTGCATTCGTGCCCTGTGCCCTGTGCCCCGTGCCCCACGCCCCGTACTTCTGATTCGGAAACCATATGACTAAGCGGATCGGGCTTTTTGTGGGTCGCGAGTGGAGCTGGCCTCCCGCCTTCATCGACGAGGTCAATCGCCGCGCGCAGGGGGTCGTGGCCGAATTCGCCAAGGTGGGCGCCGAGCCGTTCGATGCACCAATGCCGTACGACGTCATCATCGACCGGATCTCCCACGAAGTCCCGATGTACCGGTCGTACCTCAAGAAAGCCGTCCTCGAGGGAAAGACGGTCATCAACAACCCGTTCATGTGGACGGCCGACGACAAGTACTTCGGCGCGATCCTCGTGTCGAAGCTGGGCGTCGCGTCGCCGAAGACCGTCCTCGTGCCTAACAAGGACTACGTTCCCGGCATCATTCCCGGCGAAAGCCTCCGCAACCTGAAGTATCCGCTCGACTGGGGCGCGGTCCTCGACTACCTCGGACTGCCGTGCATCCTGAAGGACGCGCATGGCGGCGGGTGGAAAGCGGTCCATGTCTGCCACTCGCTCGATGAACTGATCCACCACTACGACAACTCCGGCCTGCTGACGATGATCGTCCAGGAGTTCATCGAGTGGGACCAGTTCGTCCGTTGCCTCTGCATCGGTCGCGACGAGATCCTCCCGATGAAGTACGATCCCCGCGAGCGGAAGTACCACGTCGAGCACGAACATCTTTCACCCGAACTCGGCGCCCGCATCGTCAAGGACTCGAAGACGATCGTGAACGCACTCGGCTACGACATGAACTCCATCGAGTTCGCGGTGCGGAGCGGCGTGCCATACGCCATCGACTTCATGAACCCGGCGCCGGACATGGACGTGTATTCGCTGACACCGGAGTATTTCTCCTGGGCGGTGCAGAAGATGGCGGACATGGCGATTCGTTATGCGCTGGAACCGCGAACCGCGTTGGGCGAGGCGCGATGGTCCAGGCTGTTTTAGGGCACGGGGCACGGGGCACGGGGCAC
>CAMPKM010000035.1 GCA_946887155.1 uncultured Gemmatimonadota bacterium | reverse complement strand
GCTCCATCTCCTCCGGCTTCACGTTATCCCACTCCCAGGCCGTCACGGTCGTGCGGACCTCGGAACCCATCACCTGCATCGTCGTGACCGTGGCGCGCTTGATACCGCCAAAGTCCTTGTAGTCGCTGAGCAACGTCGTCACATCCAGCTCACCCATCGGGCTCACCTGCTTCACCTCCGTGGCGACGATCAGGCCGTCCTGCACGCTGAAGCAATCGTGCGACGTGCGACCCGACTTCCAGGTGTGCCTGACCTTGTAGCACTCCTGGCTGTTCATCGTGGTCTTCTCCAGCGTTTCCGACTTCACGATGTTGGCCGACTGGCGCAGCGACGCCGCCGGATCGGCTTCCTCGGCGGCCTGGTCGGCTTCGGCGCCGGTCATCAGCCGGGCACCGGACATCGGCTCCTTGGACCAGGCGGTCGTGCCGTCAAATCCGGCCAGGACTTCGCCCATTCCGGGGATGGTGGTGCGCATGAAGAAGGTGCGATCCTCGAACATGTGGAGCGCCTCGATATCGGCTTTCATGCTGGCGGCGGGCACTTCGAGCGTCGCCTTCATGCGCGCGGACTTGTGCGACTTCCACGCGTCGCCACCGACGGCCTTCCCATACTTCGCAATGAGATCCTTGGCGTCAGGCAGACCCTGCGCGTCGAGGCGAGGCGTAACCGACAACGCGAGGACAGCAACCGCCAGACTCAAGCGGCGGACGGACACGATCATGGTCCAAACTCCGTGTGAAGGAAAGCGCGTGAGGTGCGCGTTGAACTATACGAAGAAAACTATTGGGAACCGCCGGCAGGACGAGTCGGCGACTGGATCCACTTCACGGCGGCCTGAAGTGCGTCGTCGCGGCCGGCGAGCAACGAACTCCGGGACAACGGCGTCGGCACGTCCGGTGTGACTCCGGCACCTTCCAGACGTGTACCCCCGGGACCGGCATAGTCTCCAATCACGTACATCAGGCGGTCGCCGTTGGGGAGTCGCGTCAGCAACGCAGGCAAAGCCTGACCCGCCGACGGCACACCAAACACGCGCGCGCGACCGAGCCGCTGCAGCGCCGCCGCCAGGATCTCGGTCGTGCTCGCGGACAGCTCGTCAACCAGAATGGCCACTGGGCCAGCGAACGGCTTCATGGGCTTTCCGCTGCGGGAGACGCGAACCGGATTTGCGACGTATCGCATGGTCGCCTCGCGAATCCGGATGGTGCCAAGCGTGTCCGGCTTCGTGAAAAAGTGGCCGGAAATCCCCATGACCATCGCGCCCAGCCCGCCCAGATTTCCCCGGAGGTCGAGCACGACACCGTCGCACGAGCCGAAAGCGGCCATCGCGTCCTCGAACCTCGGCATGACCGGCGTCATGAAGATGTTGAAGCGGATGACGCCCACGCATCCCGAGTTACTCGTCAGGCGCTCGGTCTCCAAGCGGACGTGGATCGGGGGCAGTTGCCCATATTCGACCAGCTGACCCTCGGTGGCGCGGAGCGGCACCTTGAGCTCGCGGCGCACACCGGAACCGTCGCGCATGACAAGCCGGATCGTACCGCCGGCAACGCCGGTCAGCCGGTTGTTGAGGGTGAGTGAAAGCCTGACGAGAGCAAACCGGCGTGAAGCAGCGTCGACGCGCGACGTGGCGCGCAGGGCGTCGATCACGCGCAGCGAATCGATCTCATCGATCACCCAGCCTGGCCTGATTCCCATGCTCCGCGCCGGCGCATCGTTGTCGATTCTCGTTATGACCAGCAGCGAGTCGAGGAATCGCACTTCGATCCCGGCGTCGCCGGCGACTCCACCTTCGACATGGTCGGTCGAACTTGCCGCGTCCATGGCATCGCCAGGCAGGATGCCGAAATGCGACTCGCCGAGCCGCGACAGCAACGCGGTGATCGCGAGACGCGTATCGTTTCTGGAACGGCCTCGTTCAACTTGTGGTCGGAGTGAATCGCGCAGCGCCACCCAGTCCAGGCCGCGCATGGACGCGTCGTAGTAGCTGTCGCGAACGCGCGTCCAGGCCGAGTCGAACGATGCCAGCTCGACCGCGCGATCGTAGGCAGGCGCCTGCGCAGATGCGCGCGGCGCAACAAGTCCGGCCGCGATTGCGGCGGCAATTCCGAGTCGTCTCACGTAGGTGAACATCTCCTTATAGACGAACTACTGGCTAGCGAAGTCAGCCGCTGGAAGTTCACACCGAACGATCAGTGGCACCCGTCATGGGTTCGTCACACCGGACCCTGCAAGTCGCTCACCGGCAATCAGATAGCGATCTACATCACTTTCCGAAATCGCTTGCCATGAGACTGCGAACCCCGTTACGCTCCCACATGTCGCGAATCCAGATCCGCCGTCGCCGGTGGCTGGTGCCATCAATTCTGCTCGGCGCCGCCGCCCTTGTCATCGCCCCCGAGGGCGCCTGGACCGCGACGCCGCAGCAAGGGTCGCAATCTGGCGCCGCCAAACCCAAACAGTCGTCCACGTCGCCCAAGCAATCGACGGGCACGACGGCGAAGCCAGCTGCACCGGCAAAGCCCAAACCGGTCTGGCCAGTAAAGACCCCGGACGCGCTCCCCGGTTCGATCCTGCCCAACAAGCGAATCGTGGCGTTCTACGGCAATCCGCTCAGCAAACGGATGGGAATCCTGGGCGAGCTGCCGCCGGACGAGATGCTGAAGAAGCTCGATCGGGAAGTAAAGGCCTGGGAGCGTGCGGACAGCGCGACGCCCGTCGTGCCGGCGCTGCACCTCATCGCGGTTGTCGCGCAGGCCAGTGCGGGCCGCGATGGCATGTACCGCGCGCGGATGTCGGACTCGCTGGTGGAGCGCGTGTACGGATGGGCGCAGCGCAGCGACGCGCTGATGTTCCTGGACATCCAGGTCGCGAGGAGCACGTTGCAATCCGAGCTACCGCGGCTCTCGCCGTTCCTGATGCGGCCCGACGTGCACCTCGGCCTCGATCCGGAATTCTCGATGAAGCGCGGCGGCGCGCCGGGCAAGCGCATCGGCACGTACGACGCGAAGGACATCAATTACGCGATCGACATGCTCGCCGACCTGGTGGAGAAACACAACCTGCCGCCGAAGGTGCTGGTGATTCACCGCTTCACGCGTCCGATGCTGACGAACGCGAGCCAGATCAAGCTCGATCCGCGCGTGCAGGTCGTCATCCACATGGACGGCTGGGGTCCGCCGTGGATGAAGAAGGATTCGTACCAGGCGTATGTGTACAACGAGCCGGTGCAGTTCACGGGCTTCAAGCTGTTCTACAAGAACGACACGAAGAAGGGACATCCGCTGATGAAGCCCGCGGACGTGTTGTCGCTGTTTCCGAAGCCACTGTACATACAGTACCAGTAGACGCGATTGGTTCTGCGAGCGGATGGGCGCGGCGACGGATGGACGCCGCAGGTCAACTGCTTGAGAACCGAGTCTGCGCGGATTGCGCGAATCAACGGCTCACAAGTCGTTGAGCGTCATTAACAGGCTACAGCAGGTGACGCCGCCTTCGGCTTTGGCCAGTTCGGAGGCGGGGACCGGGAGCAGCGTGACGCCGTGGCGGGAGAGGATGGCGTTCGTGTGAGGGAAGGCGTCGGCCACGATCGTTGTGCCGCCTAACCAGAGTACGTTGGCGGCGAAGGGCTCGCGTGGATCGATCGTAACCGTCTCCCACCCTTCGAACAGCGCCGGGTCGACCCACGACGGGTTGATCACCAGCTTCCGTTCGCCGGCGCGCGTCACGGCGGACTTGAGGTGGAGACAGCCGCGCACGGGCACACCGCGCACGGAATAGCCGAACGGCTCGAGCCGCGAGCGGAGTTGCTGCATTCCTGAAATGGTGCTGCGCGGTGTGAGGCCGACGAAGACATCCCGGTCGAGGACGAGGACGTCGCCGCCATCGAGGGTCGCCGGCGCCTCGATGGCGGCGAGTTGGCGGTGCCTGACGAGCGCCTCCCGGACACCGTCGACGTCGCCGCGGCGCGAGGCCGCACCGGGCCGGGTGAGTACGGCGACGTCATCGAACACGACGGCGGTGTCTTCGATGAACACCGAGTCGGCGAGGTCGTCCCTCGCTGCGACGCGATTGACGTCGAGCCCCGCCATCCGCAGGGCGCTTTCGTACAGCTCGTGCTGCCGCCGCGCTTCGTCCAGGTCGATCGGCTCGCGGGCAACGTGCGTGAGCTGGCACGACGTAATCGTTGCCGGAACGGCCCTCGTATACGCTATCCGTTGCAAGCCGTCTCCCGAGTGTGTCGATCGGCGGGAAAGGTATGGCCCACGCAGGATTCTTCCACCCAGTAGCACACGGTCGCTGCTGGATGCCAGTGCCGGACGCCCTGTGGTCGGGGCCGGGCGGGCTGTCCCACCCGCAACCCTTTGTGGAATCGTCGCATCCATCTTGGTGTTGTCCTTGATGCAAAGGCTGTCCCTTCCCTTGCCGCGCCTGACGATGCTTTGCCGCTTGCGATCGCTTTCCCTGCTCGTACTCGCCTTTCCCCTTGTGGCAGAGTCCCAGAACGCCACGAACGTGTCCAACAGCGTCTCCAATGGCGGGCACTCGGTTCCGGTGCCGTCCGCGCGGGCCGTTCGACGGACGCAGGCTGTCATGCTGGACGGAAAGATCGATGAGGCGGCGTGGCAGGCGGCAACGCCCGTCACCGAGTTCACGCAGGTCGATCCGGTCGAAGGCCAACCGGCCACGGAGCGCACCGAAATGCGCTTCCTGTTCGACGACGGCGCGCTCTACGTCGGCGCGAAGATGTACGACTCGCAGGGCCGGGCCGGCGTGCGCACGTCACTCGTCAGGCGCGACGGCAACTTCAATTCCGACTTCATCGAGATCATCATCGACGGATTTCACGACCACCTGGGCCGCGCCTTTTTCCAGGTGAATCCGTCGGGCTCCAAGTTCGACATGCTCGGCATCGGTACGTCGTGCTGCGACGAGGGGTGGGATCCGATCTGGGAGGTGGCCACGCAGATCGACGATGACGGCTGGTCGGCCGAAATCCGGATTCCGCTCTCGCAGCTCAAGTTCTCCAGTGCCGCGCAACAGACCTGGGGTTTGCAGTTGCGGCGCTGGCTGCAGCGGAACAACGAGCTGGATACATGGTCCTTCTGGCGGAAGACCGAATCCGGGGGACCGAACCGGTTCGGGCACCTCGAGGGGCTCGAATTCGGTGGCGGCTCGGGGCGCCAACTGGAACTGCTGCCCTACGTCGCGGCCAAGACGCAGAACCTGAGCGTCCCGAACGACGATCCGTTCCGCGGCGGCAACGTGCAGTCGGCGCGCGCGGGGCTCGATCTCAAGTACAACATCAGCTCGAACTTCACCCTCGATGCGACATTCAATCCGGACTTTGGCCAGGTCGAAGCCGATCCGGCCGTCGTCAACCTGACCGCGTTCGAGACGTCGTTTCCCGAAAAACGACCGTTCTTCATCGCCAGCTCCGGCGTCTTCGGGTTCGGCGGCTTCAATTGCTACTTCTGCAGCAACGTCTCGTCGGTGAGAGGTTTTTACACCCGCCGCATCGGCCGGTCGCCGCAGGGCGCGGATCTGGCCTTCGGCGCCGGCGGCTACGCCGACGTGCCTGACGCGACCACCATCCTCGGCGCGGCCAAGATCACCGGCCGTACCCGGGGAGGGCTCACCATCGGGATCCTGAATGCGGTCACCAACCGCGAGGAAGCCCGCATCAGGCCCGAGTCCGGCTCGGACGTGACCCAGGTCGTCGAACCGCTCACCAACTATTTCGTCGGGCGGGTCAAGAAGGACCTGATGCAGGGCAACCTGGTGATCGGCGGGATCGGCACGTCGGTCATCCGTGACATGGAGCCCGGCTTCGACTCGCGCCTGACGAGGCACGCGGAGCTCCTCGGCGCCGACGTCCGGTACACGTTCAAGGAACGGAAGTATTCGCTGACCGGCAACTTCGCGATCACCAACATCGACGGCGACCCGGCCGTGATCACGGCCCGCCAGCTCGCTTCATCGCGGTACTTCCAGCGGCCGGATCGAAAACCCGGCAGCGACGGCTTCTTCACGAACCAGCTCGACCCGACCGCCACCGTCATGCGCGGCGGCGGCGCCTACCTCCGGTTAGGCAAGGATGCCGGCGACTGGATGTGGGAGACGGCGATGAACGTTCGCACCCCCGGCTTCGAGGCCAATGATCTCGCGTTCCTCACCCGGGCGGACTACATCTGGTACAACGCCAACGTGTTCCGCTACTGGTCGAAGCCGACGTCCTGGTATCGCGATTTCAACGTCATTTTCGGGGGACAGCAGCAGAACAATTTCGACGGTGACGTAACCGACCAGCAGTTGCACTTCTACGTCGGCGGGACGGCGCGGAATTTCTGGAACTTCAGCACGTTCTACATCTACCGGCCTGACCTGCTGGACGACCGTTTGCTTCGCGGCGGCCCGACCGTGGAAATGCCGGGCGTGGATGCCGTGGGCTGGAACTTCGGGAGCGATTCCCGGGGGCGGATCATCGTGAACGGCTTCGGTGAATTCGCCAGGAACCGGCTCGGCGGCTGGGGCAACAGCGCCGGCGCCAGCCTCACCTGGCGGCCGGCACCTAACGCGACGCTCACCGTCGGGCCGAACTGGAGCGACTCGCACTCGCTGCTCCAGTACGTGCGCCGCGTCGAGGATCCGACGGCCACGGACTTCTATGGAACGCGCCACGTCCTCGCCGCGATCGACCAGAAGCAACTCATCCTCGAGACGCGGCTGAACTGGACGTTCACGCCCACGACGTCGTTCGAGCTGTTCGCCCAACCGCTGATCGCGAGCGGCGACTACTCCGACTTCAAGGAATTTGACGCGCCCCGCAGCGGAAACTACAGCATCTACGGACGCGACCGAGGCACGATCAGCGAAGAGGCAGCACCCTCACCCGGCACCTCGACCCAGCTCGTGATCGACCCGGACGGCAATGGTCCGGCAAGTCAATTCCAGTTCGCGAACCCCGACTTCAACTTCCGGTCGCTGCGCGGGAACGCGGTCTTCCGCTGGGAATTCCGTCCCGGGTCGGTAATGTACGTGGCCTGGGCGCACAATCGCAGCGCATCGCTGTCGAACGGCGACTTCCGTTTCGGGCGCGATTTCAGTGGGATGTTTGAAAACGTGCCTGACAATGTCTTCCTTGTGAAGGCAAGCTTCTGGTTACTACGATAGCCGCGGGTTCTGTGAAACGATGGCCGCAGGTACTAACTGCAGATCACGGATAGCACAGGGGAACACAGAGGCACACCGGTACTGCATTGGTGAAGACCTGGACACGCAAGGTTCAAGCTCACGCCGGGGGTATCGGTCGGTGTGTCCAGGTCTTCACCAAAGAAGTATCTGTGTGCCTCTGTGTTTTCTGCGCTCCCCGCGTTCGGCTGTAAACCGCGGAAATCGTCCCTAAAAACAAAACCTCCGGGGTGAGCCGGAGGTTTTGCACAGGCAGGCCCCAGCACGAAGGCGAAAGGGCGAGCTGCCGCGTATTTGACGATCGATCCACCAGAGGGCCACACGGCGTGTCACGCCATCAACCATGGTCGTTACGACGTGGGTCGCGCGCGCCCGCCAACCATTGCCACGGTGAGCAGCACCACCAGAATGTAGTCGAGTACGTGCTCGAACACGTGCGCGGCGACGACGCCTGACAGGCCTGCCGATAGTTGGGCGGTTTCCTCGAGTCCCGTTCGGCTGAACGCGAGCGCGAGGAACAGGGGGATCAGCAGCACGCCCAGCCACGCCAGGATCGTCACGAACAGCCCCGCCGGCTCGGCGTGTCCACGGGGACCGATCCGTTGCAGGCCGAGTGCAAACGTGAACGGGAGCGTGATGACCCCATGGGTCATGATTTCGCGGGCCTGGTGACCGATGTACCGTCCCGACGTGAACGGCTCCATCGTCAGGCCGAACGCGAGGGTGAGGACGATGATGACCGCCCAGGATACGAGCGCCAGCTTGCGCGCCGCGCCATCGGCACGCAGGACGCGGACCGAACCCGATGTCACCGCGGCGAGCACCATGGTGGCGCAAACGAACCAAACGGTGCTCAGGAGATGAAAGCGCCAGTGTGACCCGTAGCTGACGTCATCATCCCGGGTGCGGAACTGCAGCAGGTCTTTCGCGGCCTCCGCGACGCCCTCCTCCGAGACCGCCATCGCGAAGGTCAGGCCGATCAGCAGCACGGCCGCGATGCCGGCCCACGGGACGGGGCGTCGCGAAACGCCCGGCGACATCGTCGCGACCGCCGTCGCCAGCGTGAGCGCCATGACGATGTCGACCGGCACTTCGCGCAGGTGGTGGCGGAAGAACAGGATGGTGCCACCTAACGTGTAGTGCCCGCTCTCGTGGACGATCACGTTCCAGAGCTGGGGTGTCCCGTGGGCGATGGCCAGCCAGGCGTAGGCCGCCGCCACCAGGACGAGTGGCGTGACCAGCAGGAACGCGATCCACCGGCGCTGCCAGCGCCGGTCAGGCATCAAGCTCTCGCATCGGGCTCAATCAGCATTGACACCTCACCTGGCGAAAGGGCTTCCGATTCCGGGGTGACCGGTAAATCCGTTTCGATGAGTGGCGGGTTGCGCGCTGGCACCCTGGGAAAGAGAAGGCCCGCCGTTGCCGACGGGCCCTCGCTCCAGTAACGCGTGCCGACTACTGCACAGCGTTGATCATGTCGAAGATCGGCAGGTACATCGCGACAACCATGCCGCCGACGATGACGCCGAGGAACACGATCATGATCGGCTCGAGCAGTGACAACAGGCCGCTGACGGCGGCGTCCACTTCCTCATCGTAGAAGTCCGCGATCTTCGAGAGCATTTCGTCCAGGCCGCCGGTCTGTTCGCCGACGGCGATCATCGAGATCACCATGGGCGGGAAGACCGCCGACTTCTGCAGCGGCGCCGCAATCGTATCACCGCCGGCGATGCTCGCCCGCGACTGCATGATCGCATCCTGGATCACGCGGTTGCCGGCCGTCTTGGCCGTGATTTCGAGGCCGTCGAGGATGCTCACGCCGGAGCTGATGAGCGTGCCCAGCGTCCGCGTGAAGCGCGACACCGCACTCTTCCGCAGCACGTCGCCAAGGACCGGGAACCTCAGCAGCATCCGGTCGATCGTGAGCTTGCCGCCCGACGTCGCGTAATAGCGCCTGAACAGGAAGACCGAGGAAACCATGGCCGCGATGACCGCCCACCAGTATCCCCGCAGGAAATCCGAGGCGCCAATGACGATCCGGGTCGGCAACGGAAGCGCCATGCCGACGCCCGAGAACATGCCTTCGAACACCGGGATGACGAAGATCAGCAGCACCGCAATCGCGATGACAGCCACGCTCATGATGACCGCGGGATAGATCATCGCGCCCTTCACCTTCCGCACCAGGGCGTCGTTCTTTTCCATGAACGTCGCCAGGCGCATCAGGATCGTGTCGAGGATACCGCCCGCTTCGCCGGCCGCCACCATGTTGACGTACAGGTCACTGAACGCCTTGGGGTGCTTGGCCAGCGCATCGGCCACGGTGTGGCCGGATTCGACGTCGAACACGATGTCGCGCGTCGACGCGGCAAGCACCTTGTTTTCGGTCTGCTTGGCGAGAATGTCGAGCGCCTGCACCAGCGGCAGACCGGCGTTGATCATCGTCGAGAACTGTCGCGTGAAAATCACGACGTCCCGCATCTTGATGCCGCCCTTGGCCTTCTTCGGCTTGGTGCTCTCGTCGACCTTGACGACGGTCATTCGCTGGCGCCGGAGCTGCGCGACGACGTCCTGCGCCGTTGCAGCTTCGACCGTCGCGGTCTTCAGCTCACCGGCGGCGTTCCGGGCAGTATAGGTAAAGGCAGGCATGCTTCAGGTTGTGAGAACGTGAGGTCGTGAGGTCGTGAGGTCGCGATGAGGCTCGGCTAGCGTCTGCCGCCAACTGCCTGCAGCGGACGCTTCCCGTCATGGTCCTCGTCGGCGGCCGAACGGCCGATCATGCGAAGGAACTCGTTAGGATCGCTCGACACGCGCAGGCATTCCTCGTCCGTCACCTCGCGCGCCAGGTACAACTGGTACAGGGAATCATTCAGCGTCTGCATGCCGAACTTCTTGCCCGACTGCATCATCGAGTAGATCTGGTGCACCTTGTCGTCGCGGATCAACGCGCGCATCGCGGGCGTGATCACGAGAATCTCGGCCGCCATCACGCGGCCGCGGCCACGGGCCCGCGGTAACAGCGTCTGCGTCACGCTGCCCTCGAGCACGAACGCAAGCTGGGCGCGCACCTGCGACTGCTGGTGGCTGGGAAACACGTCGATGATACGATTGATCGCCTCGGCCGCCGAGTTGGTGTGCAGCGTGGCGAACACGAGGTGGCCGGTTTCGGCGATGGTGAGCGCCGCCTGGATCGTTTCCAGGTCGCGCATTTCGCCGATGAGGATGACGTCCGGGTCTTCACGCAACGCATACTTGAGCGCGTTGGCGAAGCTGTGCGTGTCGCTCCCGACTTCGCGCTGGTTGACGATGCAGCTCTGGTGGCGGTGGATGAACTCGATCGGGTCTTCGACCGTGATGATGTGTCCTTTGCGCTCGCGATTGACCTTGTCGATCATGGCCGCCAGCGTGGTCGACTTGCCCGATCCCGTCGGTCCGGTGACCAGCACCAGGCCGCGCGGCTTCTCCGCCATCTTGGCGCAGACGGGCGGCAGGCCGAGGTCCTCGAAGGTGCGGATGTTGAACGGGATCTGCCGGATCACCATCGACACGCAGCCGCGCTGCTTGAAGCAGTTGCCGCGGAAGCGCGCCAGGTTCTGGAGACCGAACGAAAAGTCCAGCTCATCGTCCATCTCGAACCGCTTCTTCTGGTTTTCCGTCAGCACCGAATACGCCAGTTGCAGCGTGTCTTTCGGCGAAAGGTTGACCTCGCAGTTCGAATCAACGATGTCGCCGTCGACGCGCAGCTTGGCGCGTTCACCGGCCGTGATGTGCAGGTCAGATGCGTCGCGCTCGATCATTTCCTCGAGCAGGGAACGCAAGCTGACCGTCGTCCCTCCTTCCGGAGAGGCGCTGGTCTTGCTGGCGGCAGGTGAACTTGTCGGATGGGACATCGGTTGTCAGTCGTTGAAGTGCAACGGTCGGACAGCGTTAGGTGGAATGCGCACGGCGTCCTGCAGGGCTTGGACGCCCTCTATGGCACTGTTGAGACGGGTCAACAGCATTGGCCGTCACTAGGGGCATCGGGCATATGGGGCACGGGCATGGGGCATAGGGCATGGGGCATGGAATTCGCGACCCCGTGCCCCGTGCCCCGTGCCCTGTGCCCGGCACCTTGCCCCTTGCCCCGTGCCCCGCATCACTAGGCCGACGTCTCGCGAATCACCTGCTCCAGCGGAACGATCCCCTTCATCACCTTGAGCCAGCCGTCCATGCGCAGCGTGAGCATGCCTTCGCTGATGGCGGCGTCCCTGAGCTCCTGGCCGGACGCGTTCTGCAGGATGTGGCGCCTCAGCGAGGGCGTCATGGCCATCACCTCGTAAAGCCCCTGCCGGCCCTTCATCCCCATGCCGTTGCAATCCTCGCAACCGCGACCCTTGAAGAACGGCAGGTCGCCGATGGTCGAATCCAGCGTGATGCTCTTGAGGAAAGGCGCGGCCTCGGCAGACGCCTTGGCGATCGCGTTGTCCAGCGCTTCGGTCGTGAATCGCAGTTCGCGGAGCGTCGTTGACGCCGACACCTTGGCGCCGGCCAGCTCCTCCGGCGTGGGATCGTGCTTCACCTTGCAGCGCGGACAGGCGCGCCTGATGAGCCGCTGCGCCACGACCATGTTCAGCGCCGATGCCACGTTGAACGGCTCGAGACCCATGTCCAGCAATCGCGTCACGGTCTCCGGCGCGGAGTTCGTGTGCAGCGTCGAGAGGACCAGGTGACCGGTGAGGGCGGCCTTGATCGCGATGCCGCCGGTTTCCAGATCGCGGATTTCGCCGACCATGATGATGTTCGGGTCCTGTCGCAGGAACGCCTTCAGCGCCGCCGCGAACGTCATCCCGATGTCGGTGCGCACCTGCACCTGGTTGATCCCGAAAAGGTTGTACTCGACGGGATCTTCGGCGGTCATGATGTTCTGGTCGATCGTGTTGATCTTCGACAGCGCCGAATACAGCGTCGTCGTCTTGCCTGAACCCGTGGGGCCGGTGACCAGCACCATGCCGTACGGGTTCATGATCGCCTCCATCAGGTCCGCCTCGGCGCGCGGCTCGAGGCCGAACTTCTCGAGGTCGAGCGTCAGGTTCCCCTTGTCGAGAATACGGAGCACGACTTTTTCGCCGAACAGGGTCGGGAGCGTCGACACCCGGTAGTCGATGACCTTGTTCCCGATCTTCAGCTTGATGCGGCCGTCCTGCGGCACGCGGCGCTCGGCGATGTTGAGCTGCGCCATGATCTTGAACCGGGAGATCAGCGCGGCTTTGAGCTTTGGCGGCGGCTTCATCACTTCCTGGAGCGCGCCGTCGATACGGTAGCGCACGCGCAGTTCGTGCTCGAAACTCTCGAAGTGGATGTCGCTCGCGCCGCGTTTCACCGCATCGGTAAGGATTGCGTTGATCAGCTTGACGACAGGCGCATCATCGACGGCGGCGGCCAGTGCCGCGGCCGACATGTCCTCTTCGGTCTCATCGAGGACTTCGATGTCGCCGTCGACTTCACCGGCGATGTCCTTGAGGAGCGTGTCCATCCCGATGTCGCCGGCGTCGTACGCCTTCTCGATCGCCGCGCGCAGCGTGGATTCGCCGCCGAGGACCGGGAAGATGTCGTAGCGCGTGACGAACTTGAGGTCTTCGAGGATCTCCTGGTTCGTCGGGTCGGCGACGGCAACGGTGAGCGTGCGGCCGTCGCGCTTGAGCGGGAGGAGCGTATGCTTCGTCGCCAGCTCGGCCGGAACGAGGCGGAGGATTTTGGGGTCGACTTCGAACTTGGAGAGATCGACCGCCGGCATCTTGTACGTGCGGGCGATGATCTTGGTGAGGTCGACTTCCTGGATGGCGCCGGTGCGGATGAGCGCCAGGGTGACCGTGGTGCCGTTCTGTTTGGCGTCGCGTTGCGCACGCTCGAGCAGTTCGCGCGAGACGATCCCCTCGTTGATCAGGAGCGTGGTGATGCGCTCGCGCATCGCGGCAACAGTGCTGGCCATTCCGGTTGGACGCGAAGAATTGAGGTGACGGGGCGGCTGCGCGTGGTACACAAGAAGGCGCCGCTCCTCATCGCGAACCGTGTCGATCACGACCGGCCTCGCCGGCGTGGTGCGGCGCCTCTGGCGGTGCTCGAACACCCTTCAGCCCGAGCCGCATCCATAGGACGGGAGGGGGTTGAAAACGTCACGTAGGGTT
>CAMPKM010000034.1 GCA_946887155.1 uncultured Gemmatimonadota bacterium | reverse complement strand
GTCCCTCCTCCGTCCCTCCTCCGTCCCTCCTCCGTCCCCTAGTTGGTGGGGGGGCCGAGGACGGCGGCGCGGAGGGCTTTGGGGTCGTAGACGCGGCCGGCCCTGATCACGGTCTCGAGGTTCCGGAGATCCGAGATGCGCTCGTGGGGACGGCCGTTCACCACGATTACATCCGCCACTTTTCCCACGGCGAGACTGCCATACTCCCGGTCATCCTTCATGACACGGGCAGCGTTGATCGTCGCGATCTGCAGCACCGCCGGCGCCGGGATTCCGCTGTGCTGGTACAACTCGAGCTCGAGAATGAATGTCGATCCCGTGTTGTTGTCCGTCCCCGCCACGATCGGAACGCCGGCGTCGTACAACCGCTTGAGCAACCGCGCGTACTGTTGGGCACCGGGATTGCCGTCACCCGAAAGTGCGCCCCGCCCCATCCACAGGTTGAACGTGCCGTCGATGACCGTGTTCTTCGCCTTCAGGAAGTCGATGAGCTTCGTCATCTCCGGCGAGTCGACGTTGTAGTTAGGCGCCACGATGGACGCGACCAGCGAATAGGCGCGCATCGTCGGCCAGTACAGCGAGTCCTGAAAGAAGGTCGAGAACAGGAAGGCGGCGTGGTTGACCTCGTCGAACCCGAGGTTGACCGCCACCGGCACACTCAGCCCCCGCGGGATATGCCCGCTCAGCCGCATGCCGCGCCGTTTCGCCTCGGCGGCGATGGCCGGCACGTAGTCGGGATGAAGGATGTTGTAGAGCTTGATCTGCCTGTAGCCAAGGGAGTCGTAGCGCGCGACGAGGGCGCGAGCCTCGGCTTCAGTGCTGGCAATCGCGTCCGAGGGACCCGCCCATGCACCAGGCCCTTCGATGAACCCCCCAAGGATCGTGCGGGGTGAAATCACCTTGCCCGCGTTCGCCTGGTCGCGGATCGTGACACCGACGTCCGTGTCGGCCACCAGGTCGCGGATCGTCGTTATGCCGGTCGCGAGCTGGAGGATCGTGCCACCCGACGCACTGCTCGCCTGGAAGTGCGTGTGCATGTCCCAGAGTCCGGGGAGCACCGACTTCCCCGTGGCATCGATGACCGTTGCACCGGCCGGTGTCGCAACCTGGTCGGCCGGTCCGATTGCCTCGATGCGGTCACCACGAATCACCACCGTCGTGCGGGGCATCATCACGCCGCGCTCGGCGTCGAACACGTCACCGTTCCGGATCACCGTCACACCCGCCGGCTTCGTGAGCCGCTGGGCGATCGCCTCTGCCTGACGATTTCGCCAGTCGAGTTCAATCTTCCGTAGCACTGGCAACGCGCTCTCGATCCCCGGCCGCACCGTCATGAACCATTGGACGTCCGACGCGACGAACTCGCCGCGCTCGTCGACCCACACGCCGCTCGGGACCGATGTCTGTCCGTGAACCATCGCCAGCCTGACCCGCTGCCGCGTGCCGGCGATCGTCACCATCGTGTCGGCCACGATCTCGAGTCGCGACGTACCCGTCGGGAAGGTGCGCGCGGTCTGGTTGGGCTGCTTCAACAGATGGCGCACGAAGAACGCCGACTCCCACGGGATACCACCGGTCCGGAAGTACATCCCCGATTCGACCTTCGCTGATCGCGTAACTGGCGCTGCCGTTGTGCCGCCACGGCCACCCTGCAGCGACATCATTTTCGCCGAGTCACCGGTAATTTCGAGTCTGAACGTCGGTTCGCCCGCGACGCCGTTTGCACCGACGCTCCGCATCTCGGAACCGATCAAGTCCCCGCTCGGCGAAAGGCGATAACGCGCCTCGACCCGCTGCCCGCGATTGCGGTCGGTGTAGATGTACCGGACCACGACGGAACCGCCATCGCGGATGACGGTCATTTCGCCCGCGACACGACCGTGATTGAGAACGGGATATCGAACGGTGTCCGGTGCGAGTGTGGCTCGAAGTGGCGATGCCAGCGAGGCAGCGGCCAGAAGGGCAAGCAGAGTCATGAGCATTCAGCTGGATGATGAGGCGTGATCGGTACGGCCAATCTTGAGGCGGCGTAATGCGTGAGCAAGTCGTTTCATCACCACGCGAACGACCAATTCGCCCCCACGCCACCACCAGCCGCCACGCCAACGTGGACTGCGCCGGCCTGCTCAGCAATGCTCCGATGAGTCATTGGCTGAACTCAAACGAGAACGTTCACGATGCTTGCATTCTTTCTGGCTCTTCAGGTCACCGCAGCATCTCCGCAAACCGTGCCGCTCGCCGCGCCCGAGCGCACGCTGGACATCGACTTCACCCAGATTCGCGCCGTACGCGAGCTCCCGGATGGGCGCGTCATCATCACCGATCGCCTCGACAAGGGCCTCGTCGTTGCCGATTTCAACCGAAACACATTCACGCCGATCGGTCGCACCGGTTCGGGCCCGGCCGAATACCGGATGCCGACTGCCCTTTCACCGATGCCTGGCGATTCGACGCTTCTTTCGGACGAAGGGAACGAGCGAATGGCGGTGATCGGTCCTGACCTCAGGATTCATCGCACCTTCAACCTCATGTTGCCGGGAATCGGCATCCCGCTCGGCGCGCGATCTGTGGACCGGCAGGGACGATACATCCTCCAGATTCCCGGATGGGTGCTGCGGAAGTCCGGCGACACGGTGCTCGTGATTCGCTACGACGCCAGGACACAGAAGATCGATACGCTGGCCCGGGTGAAGGGATCGACACCGCGCAGGAACACACAGGTCGAAGGCCTGCCGTACGTGATCTTCGCGGCGCAGGATGTCTGGAACGTGACGCCCGATGGTCGCGTTGGCGTGGTGAGATCAAACGATTACCACATCGAATGGCATGACGCCGATGGTCGCGTCACGACCGGGCCGAGGATTCCCTTCGAATCACGGCCCGTTACCATGGAAGACCGCGTGGCGCACGTGCGGCGGTTCATGGAGAATTCCAGCACCAGCAGCCGCGACGGAACCACCGGACTCAGTCCCCTGCCCGCGGAACTGCTCGAGGACAGGAGCATCCGGCGCGTAACCGGCACCCAGGAACACGCGACCGAGCATCCGCCCTTCACGGAAGCCACGCCCCATGTCGGGCCAGACGGCTCGTTCTGGGTTTCCCGTTCGATGCCCCTGGGCTCACCCCAGACCTGGGACGTCATCGGCTCGTCAGGCGCGCTCACGGGCCGTGTGCAGATGCCGAAGGAGAGGCGGCTCGTTTCAATCGGTCCCAGGTGGCTTTACGCCGTGGTCACAGACGACGACGGCCTGCAGCGGCTGGAGCGGTACGCACATCCGGCATTCTCCCAGCGCCGTTAGGCGGCCGCGCGTTACGTCGTCGCGCCAGGCTCCTTGCGCCAGACCGTGCCGTAACCGAGCCGCTCGCGCAGCAATCCACTCGGCGGGGCAAAGTCGCCGGCATCGTTGCAGATCTGCTGGAGGATCGGCCCCGCCGACGTCAGGAGCGCATCGAGGTCGATGCCGGTGCTCACCCCCATGCCCTCGAAGAGCGCCACGAGCGATTCGGTGGCCACGTTGCCCACCATGTGGCCGCCGCCGTCGCCCGCCACCACGCTGGCGGCTACGCTGCCTCCCACGCCACCCAACGACGCATCGAAGATCCGCACGCCCTTCGTCCATGCCGCGTACGCATTGGCGACCCCCGTCCCGTACCGGTCGTGCAGGTGCACGCCGATCCGCTCGAGTCCGCCCAGGGCGTCGCCGACCGCATCGAGCACCTCGCTGATCCGCGCCGGATTCGTCGTCCCGTTCGTATCGGCCAGGGTGAGGTACTCACAGCCGCAGTCCTCCAGCACGACGCGACAGACCCGCACCACCGTGGCAACGTCGGAACGTTCCGCGGCCACGGCCATGTCCTGAAACGCCGCCGACACATGGCCGCGCAACGCGTAGCCGTCGGCCCGCGCACGCTCTGCCACGTCCCGAGCCATCAGAAGCACCTGGTCGACCGTCCGATCGCCGAAATTCTTCCGCGCGTGCACCTCACTGGCCGTGGGGAACACGGCGACGACGTTGAGCTTTGTCTTCTTGAAACGCGCGTAACCATCCGCGTTAGGCACCAGCGCCGCCAGCTCGAGGCCGGGAAGGCTCGCCGGATCGAGTCGCCGGCCGACCTCGTCCGATAGCGCCATCTGCGGCGTCCCTTTTGGCGACACGAACGCCCCGACTTCGACGTGCCGCAGCCCGGCTGCGATCAGGGCGTCGATCAACGCCAGCCGCTGCTCGAGAGAGACGACCGTCCCGGACGCCTTGCCGAGGTACTGGAGGCCGTCGCGCGGTGCCATCTCGCAGATTCTTACGTCCATCGCGCTACTCACTGATGCCCCCCGATCTGCTTCGACATTCTCACGAACCGTAGTGGTGTGCCGTCAGGCAATATGTCGACGATGTCTTCGTCAGGCGTGAATCCCAGCGCCTGGTAGAACGGCACCCCCGGCAAGGTCGCCATCAGGGTGAGCGAGCGGAAACCGCCGGCAGTCGCGCCAAGCTCACACGCCTCGAGCAACCGGCGTCCCACGCCTCGGCGCGCCGCCGCGGGAGCGACGAAGAATGCGCGGATACGAGCCGGGTCCCTAAAGGGATCCAGCAGAGATGTCTCTCCGACGGGTCGCTGATCGCCTCCGTACAACGTGTTCCGGCGACTCCAGCCTCCACACCCGGCGAGCGAATCGTCGAGACGTGCGATGTAGTACGTGCGGTCATCAATCAGGGCGGTGTCCACGCCAAAAACGTAGCTGATTGCCGACTCTGCCTCCTGGACGGTATAGAAGCCCTTGCTCAGGTGACGGGCTGAGTCTGCGATGAGCGCCGAGAGGGCCGGAATGTCCGCACGGGTGGCAACACTCAGCGCAATCGAGCCGGTCATGAGCGCAGGTTATCGTCTCGCTCACCCTCCCGGAAGCCGCTCTTGCTGCCGCCTCGCGTGAGGCCCAACTTCGGCAAACACTCGCGCACCCGGAGATCGCATGCGAACGATCGTCGCTCTGCTGACAGCGCCCACGCTGGCTCTGGCGCAGGAACCGGACCTCGGCAAAGTCGCCGATCGCGTCTTTGCCCAGTGGAACAGCGAATCACCCGGCTGCGCGGTCGGTGTGGCCCGGAACGGCCGCACGTTGCTGGCCCGCGGTTACGGCATGGCAAACCTCGAAACCGCCACGCCGCTCACGGCCGAGACGATCCTCGAATCGGGGTCAGTCGCAAAGCAGTTCACCGCCACCGCCACGCTGCTGCTCATGCATGACGGCAAGCTGCGGCTCGACGATCGCGTGCAGAAATACATTCCCGAGCTGCCGGAGTACGGACGCCCGCTCACGATTCGCCACCTCTTGTCGCACACCAGCGGCCTGCGCGAGTGGAGCAACCTCATGTCGATCGACGGCTGGCCGCGAGGCAGCCGTGTTCACACGCAAGAGGAACTCCTCGACGGCGTGCTGTCGCAGAAGGAACTGAACTACCCGGTCGGTGATCACTACTCCTACACCAACTCCGGTTACGGACTGCTCGTGACGATCATCGAACGGGTGAGCGGGATGCCATTCACCACGTTCACCACGGAACGGATCTTCAAGCCGCTCCAGATGACCAGGACCAGCTGGCGCGACGATTTCGAGCGTATCGTGCCGGGTCGCGGCCAGGCGTATTCACGCCGCGGAAACGGTTGGGGGCTCGAGATGCCTTTCGAGCAGGTGGTTGGCCCCGGCGGCCTGCTGACGACGGTCGGTGACTGGCTGAAATGGAACGAGGCGCTCGACCAGCGCACGTTAGGCGCGTGGCTCGTCGACTCGCTGGAGTCACGCGCGACACTCACTTCGGGCCGGAAGATCAGCTACGCCATGGGAGTGACCGTGTCCGACTGGCGTGGGCAGCGTGAGGTCGGCCACAGCGGCTCGACGGGAGGGTACTCCACGTACCTGATGCGCCTTCCGGAGAAGCGTGTGTCCGTGGCCGTGATGTGCAACGCCGCCGGAGCGAGCGCCACGCGGTTTGCCCGGGAGATGGCCGAGGCACTGGTGCCAGATCTTCTGCCGACCGCGGTGGCCGATACCGTTTCATTGGACGCCGCCGCACGAGCGCGTCTGGCGGGCGTGTATCGCTCGACACGGAGCTTCGAACCGTTATTCGTTGGCGTGCCTGCGCCCGGTTCCGGCCGTGGCGGTGCCGCCGTCCGCGCGCTGCGCGGCGGAGGGCTCATGGTGGGCAACAACCGCGTTCTCGTGGAAGCGGGTGCGAACGACAAGCCCGCCCTGCTCCGGCAGCTTCCCGCAAGCGGCGATACCGTCGATTTCACCTTTGTGTCGGCCACGCGGTGGACACCCACGCCGGCGGAACTGAACGCGTTTGCTGGCCAGTACACGTCCGATGAAATCCGCGCCACATGGACGGCCACGGTCGACAGCGGCCGGCTCGTCCTCTCGTCCAGGCGCGGCACTCGTCAGGCGCTGACGCCTGTGTACACAAATGCGTTCACCGGCTCACTGGGCACGGTGTGGTTCAGCCGGGACTCCGGCGGCCACGTCGACGCCATGCACGTGAGCTCCGCCCGCGTCTGGAACCTCCGCATCCCCCGTCAGAAGCCTTGAGTCGTTGACCGAGGCGCCGACCTGTGGACGTTGGCGCTATTTGTAGGCAATACAGTCGATCTCAACCCGCAGTCCTTCACCCGGTAACGCCGCGGCCTGAATCGTCGTTCGCGCCGGCCGGTGCGCGCCAAAAACGCGCGCGTATACCGCGTTCATCGCCGGGAACTCTCGCATATCGATCAGGAAGACGCCGCATCGAAGGACGTGCTGAAGATCCGAACCCGCCGCTTTCAGGATCGTCTCGACGTTTCGGAGGCAGGCCTCGGTTTGCGCCTCGATGCCCTCCGGCATCACGCCCGTGACGGGATCGGTGGCACCCTGGCCTGACACGAAGATCAGGCGATCGAGTCCAACCGCCGGCGAATACGGTCCCAGTGGCGCCGCGGCGGAGGGCGGCGAAATCAGGCGATGATCGGTCATTTGAACTCGTGTGAGGGGTCAGACTTCATTCAGTCGAACTGCCGGTTGGACGTCCTTGCTCGCGCCATTCGCAATTTCCCAGCCTGCGTCAGCCTCGCGCGCGTCGTGCGCCATCTGCCGCATTACCATCTCGTGATAGACACCGCGCGCCTCCATCAACTCCGCGTGTGTCCCGCGTTCGATGATGCGACCATCGTCGAGCAACAGGATCAGGTCGGCCCGGCGGATCGTCGACAGGCGATGGGCGATCACGAAGGTCGTTCGGCCTTTCAACAGCTCTGCCATGGACGCCTGGATCAGTTGCTCGCTTTCGGTATCCAGGTTACTCGTCGCTTCATCGAGGATCAGGATCTGCGGGCGGGCCAGGATGGCACGCGCGATCGCCAGCCGCTGCTGCTGTCCGCCGGACAGCTTCACACCACGCTCTCCGATGAACGTCTCGTACTGGTCAGGCAGCCGTTCGATGAACTCGTGCGCATTGGCGCGACGCGCGGCGTCCTCGACTTCGGCGTCGCTGGCGTCGTGACGACCGTAGGCAATGTTGTCTCGCACCGATCCGTCGAACAGGAACGTGTCCTGCTGCACGATCGCCAACAGGTCGCGATAGGCGCGCAACCGGAATTCGCGGATGTCGCGGCCGTTCAGCAGGATCCGGCCACGCGTCGGGTCATGGAAACGCGCCACGAGATCGGTGACGGTCGTCTTCCCGGCCCCGCTACGCCCCACGAGCGCAACCACCGATCCCCCGGTGACCGTCACGTTGAAGTCGCGCACGACCGGCAAGCCTTCGCGGTACTCGAATTCGACGTCCTCGAACCGGATATCGCGAACGATCGCCGGCGCGTCGACCGCGTCCGGGCGGTCCGGTTTGTCGCTCTCCATGGCCAGGACTTCGAACACCCGCTCCATGGCCGCGAGCGAACGCTGCAGCTCCGAGAACGAGTTCACGATCGACCACACCGGGTTGAGCAGCAGGAACGTGAACCACTGGAACGCCATGATGTCGCCGATGGTCGCCGTCCCGGCCAGGTTCAGGTGGCCACCGTACCAGATGATTACCACGTTCACGACGCCTAACAACAATCCCCATGACGTCCAGAGGAACATCTCGCGACGGTGCGCGAACAGTTCCTTGCGGAGCACGGTGTGGCGCCCGGTGAGGTATTCCGCCAGTTCCCTGACCTCGCGACCGAAGGCGCGCACCACGCGGATGCCGGAGAACGTCTCCCCCACCCGTCCGTCGATGACCTCGACGTCCTTGCGTACCGAGCGATAGATCGGCCGCACCCGCCGCGCCGATGCAAAGCTGATCAGCATCGCGCCGGGAATGATCGCCATCGCCATCAGCGCCAGTCGCCAGTTGAGCGACAAGAGGATGCCGATCGCGACCACCAGGCGAATCACCGCCAGCGATGGTGAGATCAACGCCATCTGCAGCAGCCCGGTGGTGGTGTCGATATCACCCGTCAGGCGCGACAGGATACCACCCGTCTTCATTTCCCACAGCCTTGAAAGCGGCAGGTTCAGCAGCCGGTCGAACAGCGACCGTCGCAGCGACAGCATGACGCCCGTGTTCAGCAGGCGCTGCCGGTAGTCCTTCAGGACGTTGACCAGGTTCGAGAAGATGATGACCGCAAGAAACGTTGCGCCAATCAGGTTGAGGCGCCTCACGCGCTGGGCGGCATCGAGCTCCGTGTTCAGCAACACCTTGTCGATGATGTGCCGCATGAACAGCGGCTCGACGAGCTGGATCGCCGCGCCGATGACGGCCAGTCCGAACACCAGCCCGACGCGCTGCCGATGCGGCTTGAGCCAGCGGAGGTATTCACGGATATATTCGCGCCGCCGCTGCTTGCGCGTCTCCTCGTCGGTCTCTTTCTTGGTCCTGCCGCTGCGCGCATCCGTCAGGTCGTCGAGCCGGCGATGCCGGTAATCATCGACGAACTCGTCGTATCGCTGGCGCGAGGTATGCGGCCGCTTCGCTGGGATTTCGGTCATGTGCAGTACCAGCGAAACCTAAACGGGGTCAGACCCCAATTTGCCGAGGTTCCATGCGAAGCATCCTCCCGATCGCCGTCTTCGTCGTCGCCGCCGCCTGCGCAAGCAGCGGGTCCTCCACCGGTATGACCTCGGACCGGATGCAGGGCGAGGTCCGCCAGGGCAGTGCGAACGTGATCATCGAGCCGGAGATCAGGGCCCAGAGTTTCATGAACGTCTGGCAGGCCATCATCTCCCTGCGTCCGACGTGGCCCCGTATTGCGGCCCATGTCCGGAACGGCCGGATGGCGTTCGAACGGCTCCAGGAAATACCGGTCGAAGGGGTCCGGGAAATTCGCCTGCTCTCCCGTGAGCAGGCCCGCGTCCGGTTCGGCCCCGAGGCCCAACAAACCATCCTGGTGGTGATGAAGTAACACCCGGCCAGGGCGTCAGGAATCGCCTTACCACTCCGTTTCATCCTTCGTGCGCACCGTCACAATCCATCGTTAGGCCTTGGAAATGCCTCATGGATTAGACGGGTCAGATGTTTTGCCGCCGCATCCGATCTGCCGTCAATCAGGGAATGGAAGAACGACCGATTTCCGGTCGCTCGACACCTCTCCACCCCTGTTGCCTCCTCCGTGCGCATCCCGGCGTTTCTCCTGACCGCCTCGTTAGGGCTCGTGCTGGTGCCGCTGCGCGCACAGGCGCAGGCCACATGGTCCGGTACCGCGACCCTCGCCAGTTCCTATGTCTGGCGCGGTGTCACCTCGACCAATCGCCCCGTCATCCAGCCGGAAGTCGGGCTCGATGTTCCTTTCCGCGGCACCACGCTCTCATTCGGCGCGTGGGCCAGTGTGGAACCGGCGCGCTACAACGGCCCATCCGACATCTCGGCCGTGTATGGCCTGTTACCCGGTCCCGCTTTCACCCAGTACAGCGCCTGGGCGCACGTCGCCGCCGAACTCCCCGGCGTTTCGCTGAGCGGCGGGGCCGAAACATTCCTCTATCCTTCGGTCGCCGACCTCGCCGCGCTCTACAACACCGTCGAACTCACCGTGAGCGCGTCGCTGGCGCTCCCGCTCGCGCCAACCTTCACGGCGTGGTATGACGTCGGCGCCGTACGCGGCGCGTATTTCGAGACATCGGTCTGGTTCGAGCAGCAGGTACGCAACCAGCCGATCAGCCTGTCAGTGACCGGCGGTTTCAACGCCGGACAGGGACCGGACCGGAACGAAGCGCACCAGGCTTACTTCGCTCGCAAGGGCCTGACCCACATCGAGCTGTCGGCCAGCACGGACTACGAGATGGGGACGCTGACGCTGTCGCCGGCGGCCCATGTCATCCACGGCATCGATCCGTACGCCCGCATCACCGCGCCCGACCGTCAGCGTTCGACCAAGCTCTGGATCGGGACCGCGGTAAGCTGGCGATCGCGCGCCGAGGCCTCGCCGTGAACCCGATTCTCACGTTCACCGGCACGCACAGCATACCAGTGGCCCAGGGCGAGCGGGCATCGCCCGTACGCCTCGTCAAGGAATGGTTAGGCACCGGGAGCGGCAGGATCGCTGCCGGTGCAGTCGCATATTTCCTCGTCTACATGGCATGGCTGCTCGGTAGCGGACCGTCCGAGCATCGCGTGCTCATCGCGGACACGTGGAACCTGCCGATGTCCTTCGTCGCAGGCATCGCTGCCTGGAGTACATCCCGGATGGCGGCGCTGGAGCCGCGATTACGGCGCGCCTGGCAGCTGAGCGCGCTGGCATTCTTCTGCGACACGCTCGGCAACACGTGGTGGCTTATCGCCGAAAACGTGCTCGGCACGGAACCGATTGCGTCCTTTGCGGACGTGGTCTATCTCGCGTATTACCCGCTGCTGTTCGCCGCCCTGCTGTCGTTCCCGATGATGTCGCGCACGCGCTCCGAGGCGGTGAAACTGACGCTGGACGTGGGCACGGTGCTCCTCACCGGCGTGGCCGCGATCTGGTTTTATCTCCTCGCACCCGCGATGGCAGAACCCGCGACGTCGCCTGTCGAGACGCTGGTCACGGTCGCCTACCCGATTGGAGACATCGTGCTCCTGTTCGGGTCTGCCTTTGCCCTGCTCCATCGGCCGGCGGCGGTTGGACGCCATCCGCTGGCCATGCTGGCGACGAGTGGCCTGGTTGTCTTCCTCGCCGACCTGCTGTACGGCCGCATCGTCCTGCGCGATGGTGAGTACCTGAGCGGCCACCCCGTGGACCTGGGCTGGCAGCTCGCCGCGCTCCTCTGGCTGCTGTCAGCGCTCTACCAGCGTTTCAGCATCGGCCGGACGCCGAGCGCAGTCACCAACCCGCCGCAACTGATGGGAGTGAGCCTCCTCCCGTACGCGGCGATCGTCGCCGGCTTCGCGATCCTCATCGACGTGGCATTGCCGGTCTGGTCGCTGCCGCTGGGGCTCGGTGTAGGAACGGTGTTTTTCCTGTCGCTCATCGTTGTCGTCAGGCAGATCCTCGCGGCTCGCGAAACGGCGCGCCTCGTGGCCGAACGGAGCGCTCGCGAAGCCCGGTTCCGTTCGATGGTGCAGCATTCGTCCGACGTGATCTCGATCCTCGACCGGAGCGGCAATCTCCAGTTTGTCAGCCCGGCCGTGGGTCGCGTCTTTCACTGGCATGCCGAGAGCCTCGCCGGGCGCGAGATCACCACGCTCATTCATCCGGACGATATCGCCGCGTCGCGCGTGTTTCTGCTGGGCCTGGCCGCCGCGCCCGGGAAGACCGACTCCTTCATCTGCCGTTTCCTCGATGGCGACGGCAAGTGGCGCCACGTCGAGACCATGTGCACCAGCCTCCTCGACGATCCCACCGTGGCCGGCATCGTGCTCAACACGCGCGATGTGTCGGACCGCACGCGACTCGAGGCCGAGCTGACCCGGCGCGCCTACAACGACCCGCTGACGGGTCTGTCCAACCGGGCGCGGTTTCACACACTGGTCGATGAAGCCATCCGCCGCCCGCGTCGCGGCGCCAGCGCGGCGGTCATCTACCTCGACCTCGACAACTTCAAGCTGATCAACGACAGCCTCGGCCACCTGCACGGCGACCAGCTCCTCATCGAGTTTGCCGCCAGGCTGCTGAATGCGACGCGCGGCAGCGACACGGTGTCCCGGCTCGGCGGCGACGAGTTCGCGGTCCTGCTCGAAAGCCTTCCCGACGAGCGCGATGCCATTCCGGTCGCCGAGCGCATAACGAGCGCGATGCAGAAGCCGTTCCAGCTTGGCGGGTCGGAAGTCGTCGTCGGAGCCAGCATCGGCATTGCCCATTCCCGTCCGGGCATGACCGCCGAGGTGCTGCTGCGCGACGCCGACGTCGCCATGTACGTCGCCAAGCGCGAGGGCAAGGGACGCTACACGATCTTCGAGCCGGAAATGCAGCATGCGGTCCGCCATTCGCAGGAACTGGAAGCGGACCTCCGCGCGGCGATCGATCGAGACGAGTTTGCGCTCGTGTATCAGCCCATCGTCGATCTCCGCGATGGCCGTATCGTGAGCGCCGAAGCGCTGCTTCGCTGGGACCACCCCACGCGCGGCCGCCTGTCGCCGCAATCGTTCATTCACCTGGCGACCGAAACGGGGCTCATCGTTCCCATCGGCCGGATCGTTCTGCAGGCGGCGTGCACGCAGCTCGCGAGCTGGCGGCGCGCGCATCCGGAATTCAGCAATCTCGCACTCTCGGTCAACGTCGCCGGGCGGCAATTCCAGGGTGACTCGTTCCCGCGGGAAGTGGCCGCCGCGATCGAGGCCACCGGTATTCCGGCGAACCGGCTCGTTCTCGAGGTCACCGAGAGCGAAATCATGAAGGACACGCACCTCACGCTGACGCGGCTGCACACGCTCAAGACGCTGGGCGTGCGCGTGGCGATCGATGATTTCGGCACGGGCTATTCGTCGCTCTCGTTCCTCCAGCGGTTCCCGGTCGACGTGCTCAAGATCGACAAGTCGTTCGTCGACCAGATGGCGTTCGAGGGCCACGGCCATTCGCTCGCGCGCATGATCATCGGGCTCGGTGAAACGCTGGGCATGCGGACCGTCGCCGAGGGGATCCAGGATGCGGAGCAGGCCACGGCGCTCCGGGACATGCGGTGCGAGCTCGGACAGGGTTACTACTACTCCGCGCCCATCGCACCCGACGAGTTGGTGCGCCGCGTCCTGGCGGGCGTGCCGGCAACCAGCGTCCAGGACGGCGCCTGGTCCGCGAGCGAGCGGGAGCAGGACGAGGAACTCGGCACGGTGCTGAAAGTCTCCGGCTGACACGAGCGTTCGGTTCGCCCCGAACACGGGGCTAGCTGGCCTTCGTCGCAGCCGGTGGTCCCCCGGCCGTGGCGACATGGGTGCACCGCTGGCACCTTCCGTCATGCGATTGAATGCCGCCTTGACCGCGGGGGCTGCCGGCTCGGTGCTGGCGGCGATGCTGCTGGTTGCCCGGCGGGGCGCCGCGGGAGCATGCAGCCTCCTG